>NZ_CAXBVX010000018.1:0-24413 GCF_963979125.1 uncultured Candidatus Puniceispirillum sp. | reverse complement strand
TTTCACGTGGTTCGCACTAGCCGCATGTCATCATCACAACCTTAGTGCACTTTAATGACCTCATCACACGCATCCACCCCCCGCTTTGGCTATGGCAAACCTGATGCTCTTTGTGATTTTTGTGGACGCACCAAAAACCCGCATCCTGATTTTGACGAAACAATACCAACGGCTCGCGTTACAACCGCGTCAGGACGCGCCATCGAATTATGCCTGTCCTGCTATGAACAGGAACGCGATGCTACCATGCAATCATCCGAAACTCTTGCCCGAAGACTTGATAGAAAAATGGATGCCAAAACTGTTTTAGGCACCAGCCTGAAACCACAAAAAAACTAACAGCGTGGCCTAGCGCGTTATAATCTCCGGCGGGTCAAAAGCTGTCATAGATGGCGGCGCATCGTTATATTTTGTCACCTCGACAAGGCATGACAAGGCCGCAGGGCCTTGCGTCATTTTTGACGTGCCTAGGTCATGCGTCAGAACATTCGGGTTGCCATGCTTGCATAATAGCTTGCCATCTGCGGTCATCATCGGATCCAGCCACGCACCTGTTGCCATCTGCACTACATCGGGTCGTACATCATCACTCACCACCAGAACACCTAGGCAAATACCCCGGTCATTGAAAACCTGAACCAGATCGCCATCATGCAACCCACGCGCCGCGGCATCATCGGGATGCATTGTCACTGGTTCTCGCTGATTGATTTTACCCGCACGGCTATGACTGCCGTGATCAAGTTGCGAATGCAATTTGGTTTGTGGCTGATTGGAAATCAGATGAAGCGAAAATTTATCATCCGCATTGCCAAGCCATTCACTTGGTTCGCGCCATATCGCATGCGGTGAACAATTCATATCATCATCAAAATTGGCAATCGTCTGCGAAACGATTTCGATTTTGCCGCTTGCTGTATTCAGCGGATTGACAACTGGATCATCAATAAAGTCTTCAATCATAATATGTGGCTTGTCTGGCACATCAATCTTTACCCAGCCCTTTTGTTTCAAACTATCCAGATCGGGCAAGGCCACGCCTTTTTCAGCCGCCATGTCACGCGATGTTTCATACATCCATTCTTGCCAGGCATGCATGTCGCGTCCCTCGGTAAAGGAATCTTCAACCTTCATATGCCGGGCGATATTGGCAAAAATATCATAATCATTTCGCGCTTCGCCAACTGGTGGCACCACCTGTTCCATCATGACAATAAAGGGATCACGTGGATTAAGCATAATGTCAGGGCGTTCAAGATGTGTTGTACAGGGCAATATTATATCGGCATGTTTTGCCAGCGTATTCCAGCACCATTCATGCACGATAACCGTTTCGGGTTTCTGCCACGCGCTAACAAGCCGTTGCAGATCTTGATGATGATGAAATGGATTACCTCCAGCCCAATAAACAAGCCGGATATCAGGATAGGTATAACGACCACCATCATAAACAAAATCGGTTTCCGGATTTAAAAGCATATCCGAAATTCGGGCTACAGGGATAAAATCATCAACTGCGTTCTTGCCTTGCGGCAATGCGGCAAAATTCAGCATCTGGCGCTGCATACCAACCGAATTTGTCGCACCATAGCCAAACCCAACACCACCGCCTGGCAAACCAATCTGACCAAGCATGGTTGCAAGGGTGATCGCTGCCCAGTAAGGTTGTTCACCATGATCTTGACGCGTCAACGACCAGCTTACCGACAACATCGTGCGAGATGATGCCATCCGCCGTGCCAGCGTTCGTATGGTTGCAGCTGGAATATCAGACAATGACGCTGCCCATTCAGCTGACTTGGGCACACCGTCACTTTGTCCAGTCACGTAGGCAGCAAAAGCGTCAAAGCCACTGCTATAGCGCGCCAGAAAATCAGTATCATGTAAATTTTCAGCCAACAAACAATGCGCCAGCGCCAATAAAATTGCGGTGTCACTTCCGGGGCGCGCCGCTAGCCATTCGGCATCAACCCGCTCAAGCATATCCGAACGTATCGGTGACACCGAAATAAATTCAGCGCCTCTTTGTCGGGCTTTTTGCATAAGGCCAACCTGACTGTGATCGCCTGTACCGCCACTGGCAATCTGGCAATTACGCGCTGGAAATCCACCAAAGCTGACAAATAATTCAGTCGAATTAGCGACTGACTCTAGGCTTGTCTGGCCATACATCATACCGCCAAAGTTACCCAGCACATGCGGTAGAATCACTTCGGCCGCCGCATAGCTATAGGTATTGACCGACCGCGTATAGCCGCCGATACAATTCAGAAATCGGTGAAGTTGGCTTTGCGCATGGTGAAAGCGTCCAGCACTTGCCCAGCCATAAGACCCCCCGAAAATTGCCTTGTTACCAAAATCAGTTTTTACACGGCTAAGCTCGCTGGCAACAAGCGTCTCAGCCTCATCCCATGAGACCTGAACAAAGGGCTCTTGGCCTCGCTTATCAGTCGCGACACCGGGGCCATGTTCCAACCAGCTTTTGCGTACCATTGGCATTTTGATCCGCGCTGGCGAGTCCAACACATCAACAATACCCGTGCCAATAGGTGACGGATCACTATCCGCGCCAAACGGATGAAGCGCCGTGACCTTGCCATCAACCGCCTCAACTCTATAGGTACCCCAATGCGTACTTGTTAAAGGCAGATTGTCATATGTAGAAGATAATATTGTTTTTTCGTCCATTAGCATATGTAATCAAAGCGCCAGTGATAAGGCAAGACATTCATATATAAAGTTAATGCACTCAGCCATCATGCCGTTGAGGTCAAAAATTTAAGCCCTGGATAAATAGCCGTTTTTGCTCAGGAAGCCTTGCATGGTGCCCCGCATGGCGCGCAGGCATTGCCCAAATCACTTGGAGCGCTAATATCGGACAAAACCGGACTCATCATGTGATCTGCAATAGCCAGAGCAAAAAGCGCACAAAGTAAAAACACATACACACGTTTCGGTGTAAAAAAATGTGATGCTGTTCTGTTCATCATACTGCCCTAAAAGCCAAATCGTGCCCGAAGCCGGATACCTAGCACACTACCCGCCATCGCCATCACAAACCATATCCAGCCATGCATGCTACCTGATGCTGTACCTGCCAGAAATGCACCAATGTTACATCCAAAGCCAAGCCGCGCACCAATCCCCATCAAAAGCCCACCAATAGCCGCGGCAAAAAGCTGCGCCCCATCTGGCCAGTCAGCCTTGCCGAAAGCGCCTGACAGCGACGCCCAAAGACCAGCCCCTACAATCATGGCAAAATCCATCAGACTGCTTGTGTCTGACAGTACCGAATGCGTTAGCGCGCGTTGCGGCCCTGGCCAGTTCCAGAATGTAGTCTGTTCAATTGGCAAACCGATAAGGTTGGCTATTTTGGCACCCCATAACGTAAAGCCAAAGGTCACACCCCATGGATGCCGTGACACCATAAATACAGCCCAACATAAAACCGCAATCAGAATTGTCGCGCCCAGCATGCGCTTTGTCAGTCCGAAGCCTTGTCGGCGCCCAAGCCAGAAAAACAAACCTGCCGCGCCAAGCAAAAGCAGTAAATTCAGTCCCAGCTTACCCGATAAATCAAGGCTGGCACCTATCTCGATCGGATCAAGTGACCCAAATGTCAGAAATGTTGGCAGAATAACCGAACCGATAACTGATCCCATCACAAAAAATGGCAAGGCCACAATCATCCGGCCAGAACCACCTCCAAAACTGAACAAAACACCAGAGCCACATCCGTTGGCCAGTTGCATACCAACACCAAATATGAACGCGCCAACAAACAGCGACACGGAAACAGGTGCCAATGATCCGCTTGGGCCAAGGCCTGATGCCGTTACCGGAATAAAGACCAGCGCACATAAAGCTGCCAAAATGAAATGCATGCTGACCGCACTGCCATCGCCAGTTTGCAAAAACCGGCGCCAGCCAGATGCAAAGCCATATTGAAACCCCATAAAGGTGATTCCAAGTGCAACGCCTAACCCCACCAGACTCAGGCCATGCTGGCCACTATCAAGAAAGGCCAAACCAGCTAATAAGCCGCCACATATCAGGATAATGGCAAATAATGATGTCTCGCTTTGGCGAAAAAAAGACCCGACCTCATGCGACGTCGGGACTGTATTTTGTTCAGGCATGGATTTACGCATCACCATTCCACTTCAACTAGTTGACCTTGGCATGCTTATCCCAGCAAATCGCCCATCAATTTTTTTAACTTATCCATATTTGACATGGCCGATGTATCAAGTGGCAAATCACTATTTGCTGTCCATTCGACCATCGAACCATCATAGAGCCGGACATTATCAAGACCAAGAACTTCTGACATCACAAACCAGTTTGTCGCTGCCCAATGACCGGTATTGCAATAGCTAACGATAGTTTTGTCGTCCAGATCGACATAAATCTTTTCCAACTCATCTTTGCTTTTCAGGCGGTTGCTATCCTCCGCATAAGCATGCGCTTGTGACATCAGGATCGCAGATGGAATACGGCCTGCCTTAGTGGCCTTGGGATGCTTGGCTTCGGCATAAAACTGGCTTGCATTTCGTCCATCAACAAGAACCGCGTCACCAGAATTATTGACATAATTGGCAACACCCTCGGTACCGATGTAAATATCTGGCTGAAACTGGGCAACAAAATCACCCGCATCAGGGGCTACAAACGGCCCCGCTTCAATCTGGTCAGGATACGCCATCTGCCATCCGGCAAAGCCACCATCAAGAATCGATACATTCTCATGACCAAATACTTTGAACGTCCAATAGCCACGCGCTGAACTGCCAAAATCGGTTGATGAGACACCAGCTGGTACAATCACAACATGCGATGACGCCGACACCCCTAGCTGTCTGGCTAGGCTTTCAAACTGCTCTGCCTTGGGAAGCAAACCAACAACTCCATCCCGACCTACACGCCAGCCATCCGTTAGATAGTTTGAATGAATCGCGCCCGGAATATGACCGTCAAGAAAGGTTTCATAGCTACCATTATCAATCTTGTTCCGCAGATCAATAACCACAAGATTGTCATCGTTAAGTCGCTGTGACAGCCACTCAGCCGACACCAATGGTGTCGCAAAAGCAGCGAAAGGTGCCAGAATAAAAGCAACCGCCAAAAGCATCTTTGCAACAAATTGTTTTGCCGTTACGCGCATAGAACTATCTCCATCAATAGCCACATCTTACATGTGGCCAGCTAAATATGTTTTACAGGCCTCACCCGACCTGCACTAAATTTATTCCTATGATCTAAATAGAATTATTTTCGAGAAATTAAAGAATTTAACCATATGAATAGACATATATTTTATTTGCTCATGGTTTAATGGTATTTTATTCTATTTTCCTTGATATTTAGGCAATGCCCATGAAAGCAAATCCTGCACCCTGTCTTTCGAGCGCATTGCTATACACAAATGGCCATACCCAAATGGTCGCGCATCATCATTGACGCCAGCTACAAATAGGCCACTAATAGGAACGCGTAAAAGCTACGATCAAATTTCATAATCAGTCTGGCACGGCTTGCGCATCACGTCGCGATCATACTAACCTACCCATCACAAGGAAACAGTGCTATTTCAGTTCATCCCATAAAAGCACCATTTCATGCCAAGCCACAACAAATGGCCAAAGGGTTGGTCTTTATGGCTATCGGCATGTTTCTGTTCGCCACGGTAGATACACAGGCAAAATTTCTCACTGAAATCTATCACCCGGTTCAAATCGTATGGGTTCGACAGGTCGGATTGCTCGTTGGCGTCATTGTTTTATTGCTCATGCGCGGCATGCATATTTTAAGAACCGATCACAAAAGATTGCAGATTCTGCGCGGCACCTTTGCTGCCATATCCCCCCTGTGCTTTGTCATGGCCATCAGCTTTGTTCCACTTGTTGACGCTATGGCGGTTGGTTTTATTGCACCGTTTATTGTCACCATTCTGGGCGCTATATGGCTAAAGGAACGTGTTGGCATTCATCGCTGGGGCGCTGTGGTTATTGGTTTCATTGGCACACTTATTGTTATCAGTCCAGGTTTTGGTACGGTGCACCCAGCGATCTTCTTTGTTTTTATCGCCGCCTCATTATTTGCCGCACGACAAATTTTGTCTCGCTATCTCAGCACAACCGATAACACATCAACAACCTTGGCCTATACCGCACTTGCAGGCAGCTTCTGGTTAACCTTGTTGATTCCCTTTTTCTGGCATTGGCCCGTTGAGCCTTTACACCTACTACTTTTTGGCTCAATCGCGTTTTTTGCAGCTATGTCGGAAATATTTGTCATCAAAGCGCTGGAAATCACGCAAGCGGTGGTGCTGGCACCTGTTCAATACAGCCTTATCATCTGGGGCACGATGTACGGATTTCTTGTTTTTGGCCAGCTTCCGGATCACTGGACATGGATTGGCACGACGATCATCATCGCAGGTAGTTACTATACATTCTACCGGGAAAAACTCACGCAACATAAAGCTAGCAAGACCTTATAACAGGCCAAATTCCTGACCTATATTATTCCTGACCTTATTAAAACAATGTCAGCACCGTTTCGGGCGGGCGGCCTATAACAGCCTTGTCTCCACAGGTAACAATCGGTCTTTCAATAAATTTCGGATAGCGAGTCATAAGCGCAATAATGGCATCATCATCAAGCGTAGCCGCTGATGCCATATGCGCTTTGTAATCGGCTTCACCTGTGCGCAATATATCCCCCGCAGCAAGGCCAAGCTTTGACAGCAATTCTTTGATTTTGTCAGAATTTGGCACATCTTCGAGATATAAAATAATTGTGGGCTCGATTCCCTTATCGCGAATCATGGCAAGCGTCTGGCGCGATTTACTGCATCTGGGATTATGGTAGATCGTCACATCATTCATGAAATGGCCTCTTTTCAAAATGTCTGAACAAAACGAGCTGACCGCTTCAGACTCTAACAGATAGATGTACATCACCAAACACAAACATCATATAGAACACCCTAACACAGGCTTTCTTGGCACATGCCTTAGCAAGCTATAATCACAGCCCATGTAAAGCGTATCATTTCACTTGCATCATATCCCGTTAGACTGACATATGGATCGGCAAGTATTTAAACTCCATGAAAACACTACTAATAGATAATCGAGACCGCCATGAAAATTGATAACGCACAAAACTCTGTCTTAATTTCAGGAGGCACACAGGGGCTAGGCCTGGCGATTGCTCGAAATTTAGCCGAAAACGGATGTCGTGAAATCATTCTGTCGGGACGCACGCCGGAAAAGGGCGCGCGCGCCAAAGCAGAGATCACTGCCCTTGGCGCCACATGCCATTATATTCAGGCTGACATTTCCGATGCGACTCAGGCACAGCATTTGATAAATACGGCCATCACGCATTTTGATGGACTAAACAGCTTGGTCAATTCTGCCGCGACGACATCGCGGGGAAGCCTTGTTGATACGGATCTGGATCTATGGGATCACCATATGAACACGAATCTAAGAGGGCCGTTTCTTTTGATGCAGGGACTGACACGGCATCTTTTAGCCAAGCAGGCCGCTGGAAGTATGGTCAACATATTGTCCACTTCGGCACATGTCGGTCAAAGTTTTTTAACAGCTTATTCAACCTCAAAAGGCGGCTTGCTGACATTGACAAAGAATACCGCTAATGCGCTACGTGCAAACAAAATACGTGTTAATGCGGTGGCACCTGGCTGGATGGATACGCCTGCTGAAGCTGAAATCCAGAAACACTTTCATGGCGCAGGTGATGACTGGGTTGAAAAGGCGGAAGCCACCATGCCATTGGGACAATTGGCCAAACCAGCACAACTGGCTCCGCTCATTGCCTATTTACTCAGCCCGGATTCAGGGATCATCACAGGCGCAACGATTGATTATGACCAGCAAATTATTGGCGTGGTGCCTGAATAGCTTTCTTACAGAACTCTGAACATCACAAATTTGACTTTCATACGCCCATCAATATTCGCGAATACCCTATTATAGATTCGCCTCACAAGATAATATAGAATAGATTCTTATGGACAGTCGCTATCCATTAATAGACAGTGTTAACTATTCGTTCACATTTCTGATGTTAAAAAACTTCATAAAAATCTGGGAGGATTGAAATGAAAAAAGAACTACTAACAATTGCGCTAGGCGCAATGCTTACAGTCGGTGTAACAGGCACCGCAACGGCAAAGGTAGAAGGCGATACCATTATCCTTGGCTCGTCTATTTCACTTACCGGTAAATATGCAACAAACGGTCTGCACACACAGCGCGGTTACGACTATGCTGTTGATGTGATTAACGCCGCTGGCGGTGTAAAGGTTGGTGGCAAAAGCTATAAGCTTGCCGTGAAATATTACGATGACGAATCCACACCAGCGCGTGGTGCTCAGCTTGCCGAGCGTCTAATCCAGCAGGACGGCGTTGATTATATGCTTGGGCCATACAGCTCTGGCATGGTCAAGGCGATTGCCCCCGTTTCAGAAAAGTTTGGCGTTCCTATGGTTGAGGCTGAAGGTGCATCACGTTCACTCTTTACGCAAGGTTACAAGTATCTCTTTGCGGTGCTGTCAACGTCAGAACAATATCTTGCCACAGCGATCGATATGGCCGCTGCTAGCACCAGTGACCCAAAAAGCATTCGTGTAGCTTTGGCGTTTGAAGGCGATCCATTCTCAATGGATGTTCGCGCCGGTGTTCTTGATAAGATCAATGAATATGGCATGAAAATCGTCATTGATGATCAGCTGCCAGCCGACTTGTCCGACATGTCAACAACATTGACTAAGACCAAAGCGCTTAAGCCAGACATTCTGATCGTATCTGGTCACTCAAAAGGTGCCGCAACCGCAGCACGTCAGATTGACGAAATGAAAGTCAATGTGCCGATGATTGCTATGACACATTGTGAAGCTGCAAAGGTTCATGAAAAATTCCCGAATGCGTCGACAGGCTTCTTATGCCCAACACAGTGGGTTGAAACCTTGTCAAAGTCTGATCCGATGTTCGGTTCAGCTGCTGAGTGGAACACAGGCTTCAAAACTGCCTATCCTTCATACACGTCTGTACCATACCAGTCTGCTCAGGCTTCTGCCGCAGTTTACGTCTGGAAAGAGGCATTTGAAGCTGCAAATAGCTTTGACAAAGACACCGTCAGAGACGCTATTGCCGCCGTTGAAATGGAAACATTCTATGGTGACATCAAATTCTCGGAAAATGGTAACAACATCGCCAAGCCTATGTTTATGCGCCAGATTGGTGCCGACAGCAGCTACTCTCTTGTAGAGAAGTTCGATGACATGACGTTCCCACGGAACGTTAAATACTAAAAAATAAGAAAGGGAAGAAAGCTGGTCTTTCTTCCCTTTTCTGCAGTCACTCATCCCGGAGCAATTTATGCTAGACAATCTGCAATTACTGTTTGTTTGGGCGCCAGTGATCAACATCCAAATCATCTTGGAAGGTATCTTTGTTGGCGCCGTCTTCGCCCTTAGTGCTTATGGTTTGGCGTTGGTATGGGGCGTCATGAATATCAAAAATCTGGCACAGGGCGACTTTGTCATTATGGGCGGATATATGGCGCTTGCCTTAACGAGTGCTAACGTTCATTTGGCGCTGACAATGGCAATCGTTATCGTGACCATGTTTATTTATGGCTGGGTTGTCTATGTCGTGATGATACGCCGTATTATTGACCAAGACATGTTCGTGTCTTTGTTGGCAACCTTTGGTTTGTCACTTCTTATGCAACAGGTCATGAATCTCATTTTTGGTCCAGAAGTTCAGACAATCGATATGGAGCTTCCTGTCTATGAAGCCTTCGATGGTATGGTCACAATTCCATCATCCAAAATTATTTCATTGATTATGGCCGCTATTATCGCAGTCACTGTTATTTTATTCATGAAAAAATCACGCACAGGTCAAGCCATTCGTGCCACAGCGCAAGACGCAAGAGCGGCACGCGTTCTTGGTATCGATACCGACCGCGTATATGCTTTCACCTTTGCTTTTAATGCGGCGCTTTGTGGGGCGGCAGGTGTTCTGGTTTCCATTATCTGGGTCATCCAGCCATTCTACGGCATCACCTATTCGGTGCGCACCTTTGCCATCGTTACGGCCGCCGGGCTTGGTAATCTGCCAGGTGTGATCAGTGCTGGTTTTGGCATTGGTCTTTTCGAAAAATACACCGGAATGATTATGGGTACCGCTTATGAAGTGGCGGCCCCAGTAAGCATTCTGCTTCTCGTCCTTATCTGGCGTCAAATCTCAATGCGAAGAAATAGACAGGTAGTAAAATGATCAAATCTAATAACCTGATAACCTATGGAGCACTTGGGGTTCTGGGGATTTTTGGCCCCATTCTGTTTCCAGATTACACATTGTCTATCGCCTATTTATGGATGATGGTGCTGATGGCATCTACCTGGGACACACTTGGTGGTCAGATGGGCTATAATTCGCTAGGCAACATCACCTTTTTTGGGGTGGGCATGTATGTATCGGCGATTGTCCAGATTTCCATATTCTATGAAGGTGGTATGGGCGAATACACATCTGCGATGGGCTCAATCAAACCAGAATTCACCGATAATGAATATTTTCTTGGCCTGTATCTTGGAATTATATGCGCCGGTCTGGTTGCATTGATTCTTTCGATCATTTTCAGTTCATTCATGTTTGGGCTACGTGGACCATATTTTGCTATTGGTTCACTTGGTCTTGCCATTGCCGCGGCCGAAATCACGATCACCGTCGATTATGTTGGTGGCGCGTCGGGTATTTCAATGCCGTTATTCCCTGGCGATATTGAATTCAGATCAACCTTCTTCTACATACTTTGTTTCCTGTTTGCCGTCGCGGCTCACTTTCTCTTGCGCTGGCTTTATTCGACCCAATTCGGTCTGGCTATTAATGCCATTCGCGATGACGAAGACAAAGCCGAAGCTATGGGCATCCCGACCCTCATCTACAAAAGAATCGGTTGGGGCATAGCCGCCTTCTTCATGGGCTGTATTGGTGCTGTTGCTGGAAACATGGCAGGCTTTATCGATAAAGAAGTTGCTTATCCAATTCCAACTTTTGGTATTTTTATGGTGGCTATGGTTTTGCTGGGTGGCAAAGGGACATTATGGGGACCTGTACTGGGTGCTATCCTTTTCCATGTCGTCAAGGAAACTACATGGACCTATCTTTTGAATCTGCAATGGATTGCACTGGGATTAATATTGATCATCAATATTGTTTATTTCCAGCAAGGTATAATGGGCTGGTTGCAGGACAAGTTCCCAGAACGATTCGGCATAGTGGTTGATCCATCAGGCACACAGGCTGACGCCAAGAGTGAAGGAGACGCCAAATGAGCGATCCGATTATTGAGGTAAAAAATGTGTCCAAATCCTATGGCGGCGTAAAAGCCAACGTGGATATAACCATGAAAGTTGAGCGTGGTTCAATCACCGGCATCATCGGGCCTAACGGATGTGGCAAAACAACCTTGTTCAATTCGATAGTGGGTTACCACCCGATTGATACTGGATCGATCTCATTTGATGGTGATGAAATTTCGAAATTGCGCGTTGGTGATATTGCACGACTTGGCATGTTGCGGACGTTTCAGCAGACCCGCATTTACAATAAAATGGACTGCGTGGATAATATGCAGATTTCAGTCTCGCATCGTCCAGATTCCAAAGTGTCTGTCTTTGCCAGCCGCAAAGGCGAAATCCGCGAACGTGCCGAACATCTTCTGGAATTTGTCGGTCTCTATTCAAAGCGCAATCTGATTTCAGGCGATTTATCATTTGGCCAGCAAAAACTGCTGGAACTGGCAATGGCCTTGATGAATGAGCCAAAGGCGCTTCTGCTTGATGAACCGACAGCTGGTATCAACCCAACCTTGATCAACGGTTTGATCGACAGATTACGCCGTGCCAATGAAGAACTTGGCATTACCTTATGCGTAATTGAGCATAATATGCGCGTCATTATGAATCTTGCCTCACATATCTATTGCCTGTCGAACGGCCAGATGCTGGCCGAAGGCAAGCCATCTGAACTACAAAACGATCAACGCGTGATTGATGCATATTTGGGAGGTCACTGATGGCCCAGCGTACCGAAAAGAAAACTACAAAAAAGGCTAGTTCAAAAAAAGCCACTGCCAAAAAGACAGCTGCACCTAAAAAAGCAGCTACTGCCAAGAAAGCCAGCGCAAAGTCTGGCAAAGGTGTTAGCGGCTATGGGTCTGGTGGTGTCGATGTCGTCATGTCAGTCGATCAAATTGCCAAGGAAGCTGCGTCAATATCGGCATCAGCACCAAAGATTGGTGCGCTTGAAACCCTTGCAGACAATAACTCATTTCTCAGCATCAATAACCTGCGTGCTGGTTATGGTAAAATGGAAATTCTGCATGACTTCAATCTGCGGATTGGTCAGGGGCAGTCACTTTGCCTGATTGGGCCTAACGGCGCTGGCAAATCAACTGTTTTGCATTCGATCTTTGGCTTCACCAATATTTTCTCAGGCTCAATCACGGTTGGCGACACAGATGTCACACGCCTTACGCCTTCGCAAAAATTATCCGATGCTGGCATTGCCTATATCTTGCAGGATAAATCCGTCTTTCCGCAAATGACTGTTGAAGAAAATCTACTTATGGGTGGGTTTCTGAAAGACAAGCCTGTCGAGGCAAAGGCCGCCGCCGAAATGGTGTTTGATAAATATAGCCGTCTTGCTGAACGCCGTAATAAGCCTGCGGGCGTTCTGTCAGGTGGTGAACGTCGTCTTCTTGAAATATCCAGAGCATTGGTCATGCAACCCAAAGTATTACTGGTTGATGAGCCTTCAATTGGTCTGGAACCGCGCTTTATCGATATGGTGTTTGAAATCCTTGAAGATTTACAGCGCAAAGATGGCAAAACCATCATCATGGTTGAACAGAACGCAAAGAAAGGTCTGGCCTTTGCCGATATTGGCTATGTCCTTGTGTCTGGTGAGACCGCGATCGCTGATGAAGGCAATAAATTGCTTGAAAATCCAGACGTAGGCAGACTGTTCCTCGGCGGCTGATATAGCAATCCCCAAAAGGGATTTAGCAACACCAATCCAATCTCTCGGCATGGGCGTAACATCGCCTATGCCGAAATATCTTTCATCACTGTCAGGAATTGTGCAACTTCATGCACGCTATTGTAATGGCACATGGATACACGCACACAACCATCCAGCCCAAGCGGATCAAGTATATTACCTGAATAATGATCGGCTTTACGCAGATGCGTGCGAATGCCCTGCTCGTTAAGGCTACTGACCACATCTGCCGACGCAATCCCATCGACATAGACAGACACAAGCCCTTCTCGCGCAGCATTTTCGACACCGCCGATAATATGCACCTTTTCCATATCGGCAAGCCCGGGCAAATTGCCGGTGCCATGAATCATGGCATCCGTCAGCGTTGCCTCATGTGCATGTATGGCTTGTCCAGCCGCAACAAATTTACCCCGGCGATCTGCATCGCTTGAAACCTGACCACCTAACCATTCCAGATAATCAGCAACTTCTGAAAGCGCTGCATAGGCTCCCGTATCACGGGTACCCATTTCCCAGTTATCCTCTGGTCCTCCGGACAGTGAATCATGCGGCAGCGCTGTCAGCCTATCTGAAATCCAGGCTAGGCCATAGCCATGCCGTGAAAACATTTTATAGGGTGATATGACATAGCCATCAACGTCGTACTTATCGATATCAATCATGCCATGCGCTGCATGCTGAATCCCATCGACTATGATAAAGCAATCCGGTGATACAGCGCGAATGGCGGCCGAAATGGCACTGACATCCATGCCCATTCCTGTCACAGGTGATGTATGAAGAATGGTCGCCACACGCGTATCTTTGGTGACAAAGTTTGCATAATCTGTGGCAGTCACCAGACCTTTTTCATCATTATGCGGAATCAGAACATGCTTATTATTACTTATTTTTGACCAGCGACCACAGGCACTTCGCGTCGCTGGATGCTCAACTGTTGACCCCAGAACGATTCCATCAGGCGCAACACCCAAACAGGCGTTCATAATCAGACGGAATAAAAGTTCGGTGCCACTCTCGCCAACAAAAAACTGTCCAGTTGAGGCATTCATCATTGCCCGCATATCATCCTTGGCTTTGTTAATGACACGTACCAGTTCATGCGACCCGGGATTATCGCGTCCCTGATTATCAGGAATAGCAGCATATTTTTGCGCGCTTTCGACGACAGAATTCAACGTAAGCGCACCACCAGCATTTTCAAAAAACACGCGCGCGCCTTGCACTGGGCAATGATCAACCTGGGCAAATTTATCACGGATATTATTCAACATGTCGCTGGTAATTGTTGGCATCACGATACACTTTCTAAATATATAGGGTAACGGTTATTAACGCGATTACATTATCATAAAACAATATAGCTGGCACGTTGTAAAAGCTGTTCACAGATAAGTTTAGGCGAAAGAATGACTAGACTATCCCATTCACAACTAGGCGTGCGCCCATAATCAGAAACGCTATCAATACAGCTTTACGAAAAGCATCTTGTGAAATATGCGCGCGTAGCATTTCGCCAATCCGGAATCCGATCAGCGTCGCCCCAAGCCCCATAAGTGATTTTATGACAGCAACCATTGTCAGCACACCTGACATGAACAAACCCAAAGCAAGCGGAAAACTACCCGCAAGAAACAGGAAACCTGTCGCCGCAATAAACGCCTCTTTAGGTGTTTTACGCGCTATTAAATACATCGCCACTGGAGGTGACCAGATTGAGCTCAACCCACCAAGAATCCCTGATATAGTCCCAGCAGCCACCTGCCAGCTAATGCCAGGCCCAATGCTAAATGACAATCCAAACAATGACTGTGCTGCAAAAGTAATCATCGCCACACCTATTACAATAGTCAGAACATCTGTCGGAAAAGCAGTGATATGCCATGCGGTTACAAAGATGCTGACAATGGTAGCTAGTGCAAAGATTTTATAACGTCGGGCTGTTTGCAAACGATCTTCTGATCGTGCGAATTGATAAAAATTCGTGACAACGATCGGCAATGTAAGCAATGCGATGGCTTCAGTCGGCTCCATTATCAAAGTCAAAAGTGCCATTGCCGCCGCTGGCAACCCAAGCCCCAGAAACCCTTTGACGATCCCCGATACCAGAAAAATGGCGATTATCGTTCCAATGATATACGGATCAAGTGACGGTAGCAAAGACGCCATAAGAGAATCAGTCATACCTGTTTTCCCTTTTCATTATCATTGCGCATTCACTTTGGTCACCTCAGACAACTGTTGTCACTAAGGTGTCAAGTCCATCAATGTCACCTGTCAGAATATCGCCTTTTTCAACGGGACCAACACCCGCAGGCGTACCAGACATAATCAAATCACCAGCCGCAATGTCGTAAAAGCGTGACAGATAGGAAATCATTTCTGGCACCTTCCATATCATCTGATTCAAATCGCCTTCCTGACGTATATCACCATTAATGCTGAGCGATATGCGCCCTGCATCCAGATATCCAGTATCAACGGCAGGGACTAACGCACTCATCGGGGCAGAACGTTCAAAAGCCTTGCCAATCTCCCATGGCCGACCTGTCTTCTTTGCTTCACCTTGCAAATCACGACGCGTCATATCGAGCGCAACTGCATATCCATATACATGTTGCATTGCGTCAGTTTCACTTATGTTCGCCCCGCCACTTTTCAGCGCGACCACCAGTTCAATTTCATGATGCACATCACTTGTTTGCGGTGGATAGGGAAATTCACCACTGACATCAATATTCTGAGCATTTTTCTGGAAAAAGAAGGGCGCTTCCCGATCCGGATCATGCCCCATCTCAATCGCATGATCCGCATAATTACGACCAATACAATAGATTCGACGCACTGGAAACTGGGCATCTGTTCCCCTTATAGGCAGGCTAACTTGTGGTGCTGGGGTGAATATATAGTCCATTATATAGATATCCTTTTCTGCTTCCTACTACGTTGATAAATCTGTCCAGCCGCTCTGTTACCTTCGATTTCATGTCCTGAACCGATGCCGACATTATATAGCAAGCGGAATGAATTCTGCGCTAAAATTCGTATATGAAGTAAACGCCTTTGCAACATATATGACACCAACTAAGCCCTTTGTTGCATTTTCCAGAATATTACTAATAAACTGTTGTATGCTTTATTGCTAATTTCGTTTCTAGGCATGTAAAACTGTGTCATATTATCAAAACGCCACCACCTCGTCGCATAAAGTGCCCGTGCATATGCTTGGCATAAGCCAGATCGTCGCCTATGGTGCTTTATTCTATGCTTTTGCGCCGCTTAAAACGCATATCGCAAACCTACTAAACACCTCAGAAGCCGTGGTCATGACCATTTTAAGTCTGGCCATTGTAACGCAGGCATTATTGACACCGCTGGTGGGTAGTTGGTCTGACAAATTTGGCGCGCTGAACGTCCTGAAGATAGGGTTTTTACTTGGTGCTGTTGGGTTCTTTGGACTGGGCGCACTGGAATTCGATTTTCTGACCAACTTTTACTGGCTTGGCTTCTGCTTTGTCTTGATCGGTATTGGCCTTGCCATGTCCACCTATGAAGTTGCTTTCAGTGCGGCGGTGCAGTTTGACGAGATCAATTCGCGCAGAAATATTTCCATAATATCGTTTTATGGGGGCGTCGCCAGCACCCTCACCTGGATATCTATCTATCCGTTATCAAACATGCTGGGGCTGTTTTATGCATGCTTGGTTCTGGCTTTCATACTGTTGGGATTCAGCTGGCTGATTTCACGACAAAAACAGGGGCGCTATAATCCGACAGAACCAAGCACCCCGCCAAGCATACCTTTCCGCTGGAGCTTGCTAAACATATCCGAAAAGCGCGCCATTATCATTCTCGCCAGCGCAGGTGGCTTTGAATATTTTCTATTTTCGGCAACAACATTATTATGGGTTAACTGGTTCCAGTTGCAATTTGACGATGCGTTTCTTGCTGTCATTCTGGCCAGCATCTATGGTCCGTTTCAGGTTGTGGGCAGGCTTGTTGAGATGAAATTTGGTCATCACATAGATGCCCGTATCACGGGTCTTATTGCGGGCCTTTTAATACCTCTTTCATTGGTATCCTTGTTGGCTGGCACATTGCCTCTAGCGATAGTGGCCATGGCATTATTTGGCATGGGGCACGGCATTTTGACCGTCTCTTTTGGCTTTGTCACAAATCTTTATTTTGGCGCTGATGTTTATGGCCGCGCCAAAGGATGGATCGGCACACCGCGGGTTGTTGGCTTGGCAATTGGTCCTAGTATAGGCGGTTTTTTGCTGGCTTTTAGCGAACATGCCTTCATATCTGTGATGATTATTTTTGCTATGGCCAGCGCTTTGCTATTTGCCAGCCTGATGCTTGTCAGACCAACAAACCCTGTTCACGCGGCTTCTCTTCGCTAGCCTTACGTGCATGATTGGCACTAACGAACATGCCGGTTGCCTATCCATGCGTCATATAATAGGTGTTTTGATCTAGAGCTTTTGAATAAGCAGATTGATTTTTTTCAATCTCTTGGCCAGCATTTTTTGCTGTTCATTTATTTCGCTTATTTCAGATTTTAGATTTGATATTAATTTACCAGTCCGGCCTCTAGACGGTTTTTCCGCATTTCCACTATGGCCTTCTTCGGCAATGAAATAGGTCGGGCTGACACCCAATATACCAGCCATGGATACAAGTTTATTGACTCTGGGTTCGCTACTATCATTTTCCCATGATGCAAGCGTCGAAGGATTAACGCCAACAAGATGTGCCAGCATAGTTAAGCTTATTCCAGCTTGTTCGCGGCATTTAAAAATTCTGCCACCTAGAGTGCTATCAATAATGCCATCTGACAGGATATTAGAAGATAATTTTTTAACGGGCACGATTTATCCTATTTACGACGTGTAGTCGAAACTAAGTCATCCAAGGTTTAATGTCAAATTTCAGCGTTCCATATCTGTGGCGTTTGAATCATGCCGATCATCATCATGCAGATATGTTTCATTCGGCTGAAAAAAATTATCTGATGCATATGCTCGCGGTATATCTGCCCAGCTTGTTGTAAAATGTGGCGATCGGTATTTTTGTGGCGCATACCAACCTCTAGATCGTTTAACCTGAGCATATTGAATGCTTCCAACACCAAATTTCTGATTAATAACATCTAAGCTTTCAATCAATTTGCTGTCACGCATATGTGGTGTGTCAAACAGCATTTGCGGACTATCTTCTGCCCGACAAAGTTCCAGCAACAAAATACCAGCCTTTTTATAATGATAGCCAGGCTGGTATATTTTTTTCAATATTTGCTGGGCTACCTTATGAATATCCTGCGTATTATTTGTGGCTGGTATCATACCAATCGTCTGCGCATTTGCGTATTGCGGCTGGTCTTGCTGAAACGAATTGGTGCGCATAAAAACGCTGAGTCCGCCAGCAACCATCTTTGCTTTACGCAATTTTGTAGCCGCCATGGTGACAAATGTCGATATAACATCATGAAGCGCATCATAGTCAGTGATGGTTTTGCCAAAGCTACGCGAAACACAAATACTTTGCTTGTCTTGTTGACATGTTTCCAAAGGCAGGCATATCGTACCGCGTAGCTCAAGGGCTGTTCGCAGGCCTGTTACCCCCATATTTTTGCGAATCCAGCCATCTTGAAGACGTGAAAAACTTGCCGCTGTCTGAATGCCTTGGGATGTTAACATTTTTGCCAAACGCCTACCTATGCCCCATATGTCGCTAATCGCTGTATTCTGTAGCGCGTCATCTAACCGACTGGCATTATCTATAAAATATACACCGCGCATTATTCTGTTCTTTTTTGCGATACGGTTTGCCAGCTTCGCAATTGTCTTTGTTTGGCCTATGCCCACAGACACGGGAATGCCTGTCCATTGTTTAACAATACGGCAAATTTCATGCGCATAAGCGATCAGGTCATGAGGGGGAAACCCAGACAAATCCAGAAAACATTCATCAATGGAATATATTTCAGCATTGGGCGAGAACGTCGATAATATGCTCATGACACGGTGGCTCATATCGCCATAAAGCGTATAGTTGCTTGACCGGATTAATATCCCCTGCTGATGAAACCTGTCCTTATGCTTGAAATATACGTCGCCCATCAGCACGCCGATCTCTTTGGCTTCATTCGAGCGGGCAATGACGCAGCCATCATTATTAGACAGCACGATTAAGGGCTTGCCTTCCAAAGCAGGCTGAAAAACCCGTTCGCAGGAACAATAAAAATTATTACAATCAATAAGCGCGAACATTATTTCAACGACCGGATATTATATTTAACAACACCCCAGATATGACTGTCTTCAGGCATGTCCAGACAAGGATAATCAGGATTTTCAGATTGTAAAAACCACCCGTCTTTATGGCGCCCCAAACGCTTTACCGTGAATTCATTGTGAATTGTCGCAATCACAATATCATTTACTTTTGGCGTTAAACTACGATCGACTAACAACAGATCACCTGAATAAATACCAGCACCTGTCATTGAATCGCCCGCAACGCGCAGAAAAAATGTGGCGGCCGGATTTTCAATCAGATGCGCATTCAGATCCAGAGTACTGTCGATGTAATCCTCAGCAGGACTTGGAAAACCGGCTGAAACAAACGGAATAGAGATGGGAACCGGTAATAGATACATGTTACTGAACAAACTAAAATAACTAACAGAAAAAGAACATAACAAGAACATTTGTGAAAGCCAAGTATGTAAATTCTGAAAATTCTACCTAATGCCACGTTCCAAGAACCATGCGCCTTGGTGCCCAGACCGCCAGTTTATTTAATTGGTTGGCGGATCGAGGCCTGCGGTTCGTCTGGCCTATGGTTTTCCTGGCCTATGGTTTTCCTGGCCTGTGATCATTCATATGAGGTCAATCGTTAGGGCTCAAGGCAAAGCGCGTTATGATGGCATTGCTTCATTAAGCTGGTGCCGCCATGGTGGGTTGCAACCGCTTTGCTCACAATTCATTGCGGCGGCCTTTGCAGCGCCGGATAAGGCGGTCTTCAGAGATGCCATATCAGTTTTGCGGAGAGCTTGAGGCTTGATCTTGTCCGTTTCGACAACCCAGCTAAGTATGGTCGCCATAAAAGTATCGCCAGCACCAACAGTATCAATGATTCTATCTGTTTTGGCTGATGGTATATGTACGTCACCAGCGTCCACAAAACCATGTGCGCCCTTGGCACCAAGGGTTAGGATAAACAAGGCTGCGTTGCAATCAGCACGGCAATCACGTAGCGCTTGTTCCAAGGGCCGGTCTGGATACAACCATTCTAAATCTTCATCGCTTAGTTTCACAATATCAGCAATTTTCATCAATGCACTCAAGCGCGCCATATACTGATACCTGTCACTGACAAGTGCTGGCCGTACATTGGGATCGAGTGATGTGAGAATCCCAGAATTCTTGCACAACTGAAACTGCATTTTCCAAGCATCAGCATCATCCCCATCTATCAGCGCCAAACCACCAACATGGAAAATATCTGTCTTCCGGGGCATATAGCTAGCCAGCTTTTCGCACGTCACCTGACGCTCGGCAGTACCGTTGCGATGAAAGCTGTAGGATGCCGCACCATCAGAATCGAGTGAAACAATAGCAAGTGATGTGGGTTGTTGTACACGTGGTGCAGCAATAGCTACATGGCTCTCAACAAGTCGCGTCGCCAAAAGATCACCAAATGCGTCTGATGAGATTGGCGACAGATAGGTCACATCATAGCCCTGCCGTCCAGCCGCCATGGCGACATTAAACGGGCTACCACCTGGCATAGCCACATAGTGCGGCTGTTCATTATCTGTCTGCTTAGCCGAGACCAGATCGATAAGGTTTTCACCACCAATAGCAATCATATTCACACTCCTAAAACGGGCTTTGGTTGCCCTATTATACATGTCTGGCTAGCGCGGCATTTTGCAAGTTAGCCACAGGCTGACAGGAAATCTGACCTTTGCCGCATTAATTAGCTATGACCCATGTTGCTGGCAATGCCCTTTGTAAAACGCGTTTGGCATTAACCAGATCATTCATCTGGGCGCGTTCTTTGGCTTCATTAGATGGCATGCCCTGATCAAGCCATCGTTTGATCAAGCGGTCTTCCAGAATAGTTTCTGACACATCAAGCCAGATACTGGCGTCCCATTTTTGCGCCAAATCACACCATCCGGGCTCATCAAATAACAGGTAATTGCCTTCAAAAAGCAAAATTGAAAGTGTCTCCGGCACAGTGCCGCCATCCTCGATAACGCTATCCAGATTCCGGTCAAAGGTGGGGAAGTGCTTTGCAGTTCCATCTTTCAGCGCATCGACAATATGTGCAAATCCATCAAGGTCAAAGGTCTCAGGCGCGCCCTTAACAGACAAAAGGCCGCGTGCCGTCAGGGTCGTATTGTCCAGATGAAATCCATCCATTGGAATGATACAGCAGCAGGCACCAAGCCTTGATGCCACTTCCGCAGCGAGGGTGGATTTGCCACTGCCAGGGGCGCCAGAAATCGCCACTGACATCAATGACTTATTTGATGCTTGGGTTGTAATGTCTGACACTATTTGATTGATGTCGCTGATTTGTGGATTCATATCAATTACCATCGTGTAATTTGCGCCTTTTCGTTCGTGTCCAATTCTTATCTTCATATGTAAAGTTGATATGCAGGCATAAACTTAACTTGCGTCAAACTTTACACGCGTTAATATTGGATGCGTCAAGGGTAGCATATTTGTCAAGTGTCTCCGCGACTCTTCTTTGAAACGGAATAATGTGATGCGTCATCAAAAAATTAGAAATATGGACGAGTTTGCCACATTAAGCGGTATTTCCCGCCCCACAATTTCTAAATATTTTAATGACCCTGACAGCGTGAGATCATCAACGCGTGACAAGATAGAAGCTGCTTTAAAGGAATATGATTATCGTCCGAATATCTATGCGATGAATCAGAATCGACGGCTGACCAAGAATATTGGCATCGTTGTCCCTTATCTTGCTGATCCGTTTTTTGCCGAGATTGCCCGGGTCTTAGAACGGCGTTGTATTGACGCTGGATTCACGCCATCCCTATATTCCTCACATGGCGAGCAGGGGCTGGAAAATGCGATACTTGATACATTGCGATCGCTCAAACCAGCTGGCGTGCTTTTGGCACCTTTGGGTCGAGCCTCTGACCGAAAATATATTGAGCAATTCTGCCGCGACGTGCCAACCATATTATTTGATAGTAATATTGAAGGTGTTGGTGCCGCCTTTGTTGGTTCAGATAATTTCAGCTTTGTGTCCCAGACTGTCGAATATCTCAATAGAACGGGTAATGTTCCCTGTTTTTTTGAGATGCGAGACCCGGCCAATCCAAACGCCAATAAGCGACGGCATGCTTATCTTGAAATGATGCGACGGCTTAATCTTGAGCCGCATATTGTCAAAATTGATGGAACTGGGTGGGGCTTTGAGGAAATCGGCCGCCAAGGTGCTTTGAAGGTTTTGCACGACAATATGCTTCCTACCAAAACCGTGCTTTGCAGTAATGATCGTTTGGCAATCGGTTTCCTATCTGCATGCCATGAATTAGGGGTCACTGTTGGCCGTGACGAAACCTGCGACATTCGCGTGGCATCTCATGATGACCATCCTTATTCACGTTTTACCTGTCCGTCTTTAACCACAGCGGCGCATGATTATGAATCGGTGGCAGATCATGCTGTAGAAACTTTGTTTCAACTGATCGACGCTGGTGGAAAGCTAAATAATCGTGAAGAAAGATTATTTGCCGCGCGCCTCATAATGCGTGGCTCTGCCTAGAAAAACCAACTTTGCGTCACCTCTGCAGAAAAACATTTATTTACGCGCGTTAAATTTATATTGACGCGGGCAAATATTATGGTGTTCACTTTTTTTTATGAGTAATATACCTAGGAGGAAGACAATGCGATTGAAACAACTACTTTGTACGGCGGCGGCGGCATCTCTGATGGCGTCAGGCGTTGCGTATGCGGACACGCTCACCATTGCTACAGTGAACAATGGTGACATGATTCGTATGCAAGGCCTAACTGATGACTTTACGGCTAAGACTGGCCACTCTGTTGAGTGGGTGACACTAGAAGAAAACGTGCTCCGTCAGCGAGTAACAACTGATATCACCACAAAAGGCGGTGCTTTCGACATCATGACAATCGGCATGTATGAAACCCCAATCTGGGGCAAGAATGGCTGGTTGGTTCCTCTTGATGATCTGAGTGCCGAATATAATGCCGGTGACATTCTGCCAGCTATGGCTGGTGGCCTAAGCTATGACGGCACCCTCTATGCCGCACCATTTTATGGTGAAAGCTCAATGATCATGTACCGGACCGACCTGATAAAAAAAGCGGGTTTGTCGATGCCTTCAGCACCATCATGGTCGTTCATTGCCAAAGCGGCGCGTGAAATGACTGATCGTGCCAATGGCATCAATGGTATCTGCTTGCGCGGCAAGGCAGGCTGGGGTGAAGGCGGTGCTTTCATTACGGCAATGTCAAATTCATTTGGCGCACGCTGGTTTGATGAAAACTGGGATGCCCAGTTCGATACCCGTGAATGGTCAGACACACTGAACTTCTATGTCAATATGATGAACGACGCTGGCCCTGCTGGCTTTGCCACAAACGGCTTTAACGAAAACCTGTCTCTGTTCCAACAAGGCAAATGTGGCATGTGGATTGACGCCACTGTTGCGGCATCTTTCGTAACCAACCCAAAGGATTCAACTGTAGCTGACAAAGTTGGCTTCGCTTTGGCTCCTGACAATGGAATGGGCGTTCGCTCTAACTGGTTGTGGGCATGGGCTTTGGCCATTCCGGCAGGCACGCAAAAAGAAGATGCTGCCAAGCAGTTCATCGAATGGGCCACTTCAAACGGTTATATTGAACTGGTTGCTGCAAAAGAAGGTTGGGCAAATGTACCACCTGGTGCGCGGACCTCACTTTATGAGAATGCAAACTACATGAATGTCCCGTTTGCCAAGATGACACTGGATTCGATTCTATCGGCTGATCCGAATAACTCGACCGTAGATCCTAGTCCTTATGTTGGCATCCAGTTTGCGGCTATTCCTGAATTTGCTGGAATCGCAACCGAAGTCAGTCAGGAATTCTCCGCTGCCTATGCTGGCAAGCAGAGTGTTGCAGACGCACTGGCCAAAGCACAGGCTTTGACCAATGACGCAATGGAAGCTGCTGGCTATCGCTAGGCTCAAATCCGCAAGGGGCGGCCACTTGCCGCCCCCTGCACGCCAAATCTGAT
>NZ_CAXBVX010000017.1:0-24750 GCF_963979125.1 uncultured Candidatus Puniceispirillum sp. | reverse complement strand
AGCCTGAACTTCGGACAGGCTATAATGATCGTCAACGACCGCATGACCTGGATCATCAATAAGCGTGATAAAGGCACCTACTTCATGAGCTGGCCATGCTTTGGCACAAAGCGCATTACGCGCTGTTTCGGTATCTGGGGCTTTTTTGATCAGTTCAATAATTTCATCGATCGAAGCAAGTGCAATCATCAGGCCAGCCAATAAATGTGCCCGATCACGTGCTTTGTTAAGCAAAAAGGTTGATCGTCTGATGACTACATCTTTACGGAATTCACAAAAAGCTTCGATTACGTCCTTGAGTCCCATCTGGATAGGACGGCCAGCATTCATTGCCAACATATTGACGGGGAAGCTGGTTTGCAGGCGAGTATGCCGATATAGCTGATTCAAAACCACATCACCAGCGGCATCGCGTTTAACTTCGATAACAATACGCATGCCAGTACGATCAGACTCATCACGAATGTCAGAAATGCCTTCCAGAACCTTGTCGCGTACCATTTCGCCAATACGCTCTAACAACTGGGCTTTGTTAACCTGATAGGGAATTTCATGAATAATGATTGATTCGCGGTCTTTGGCGTTGGTTTGCACCTCAGCACGCGCACGCATAATGATAGATCCTCGGCCTGTTTTATAGGCCTCGCGGATACCATGTCGCCCCATAATAAGCGCACCAGTCGGGAAATCAGGGCCTGGCACAATTTCAGTCAGTTCCTCAGTGGTTATGTCAGGATTATTTACATAAGCCTCACAGGCGGTAATGACTTCACCAGGATTATGCGGAGGAATATTAGTCGCCATACCAACGGCAATGCCGTTTGCCCCATTTACCAGCAAGTTAGGGTATTCAGCTGGCAGAACTGAAGGTTCTAGCTGGGTTTCATCATAGTTTTGAACGAATTCAACTGTATTCTTATCAATATCACGTAATAGGCTTTCGGCTGAACGCGCAAGTCGCGACTCTGTGTAGCGCATTGCCGCTGCTGGATCACCATCGACTGAACCAAAGTTTCCTTGACCATCTACAAGGGGCAGACGCATCGAAAAGTCCTGCGCCATCCGCACCATAGCTTCATAGATCGAACTATCACCATGTGGATGATAGTTACCCATAACATCACCAACAATACGGGCTGATTTGCGTGGTGGTTTTGTCCAGTCATAATTACCTTCCATCATTGCGTATAAAATACGTCGATGGACAGGTTTCAAACCGTCGCGAACATCAGGCAGAGCGCGAGAAACAATGACACTCATCGCATAGTCAAGATAGGATTTCCGCATTTCATCAGAGATGGAAATGATTGGACTTTTAGGGCTGGTGGTTTCGTTCACATTTGTCTCGCTAATAGCGCACGAACAGCGTGCTTATATATCTATATATATAGCATGAAACAAATCTGAAACACCATATATTGTTACACAAAACAAAAAAAGCGATACCCATATAAATATGAATGTATCGCTTTATAATAAACCATTAAGTATATGATTTAAAATGGAATATCGTCATCCAAGTCATTGCTTTCACGCATTGGTGGTGGGCTTGATGATCCGCTTGATGCGCCACCAAATCCGCTATCATTTTCTGAACTTTGGTTGCCGCCTGTATCGCCACCGCCATAGCTACCGCCGCCACCGCTGTCACCACGTCCACCAAGCAATGTTAATTCGCCACGGTAACGCTGTAAAACAACTTCAGTAGTGTATTTTTCAACACCCTGATTGTCTGTCCATTTGCGTGTTTGTAATTGCCCCTCAATATAGCATGTAGAGCCTTTGCGCAGATATTGCTCGGCAATGCGGCCAAGATTTTCATTGAAGATCACGACTCGATGCCATTCTGTACGTTCGCGCTGTTCGCCAGTGTTGCGATCTTTCCAGCGTTCAGACGTTGCCAGTGACAATTGAACAATCTTGGCACCGTCTTGTGTTGAGCGCACTTCGGGGTCACGTCCCAAATTACCAACCAGAGTCACTTTGTTTACACTGCCAGCCATGTTCGATCTTCTCCTGTATTTGTTTTGCAGTTCGCAGATTACGCATCCCCACCCCCTGATGACAAGACAAATCGGCTTTATTTATTTTTACATAAAAGTGTTTTTCATACCAAAAGCACTAGCAAAATCTAGTCGGAAATGGCTATAGTCGCGCCATGCCAAATGATTCAAAAAACACTTCGCTATCGCAGCGTGTCAAAGACATTTCTTCTACAGATAAAACCTATGAACCACGCATGATTTCTGTGCGCGGCGCGCGGGAACATAATCTGTCAAACGTCGATATTGATTTACCTCGTGACAAACTGGTTGTGCTGACGGGGTTATCTGGTTCAGGCAAATCATCGCTAGCCTTTGACACAATCTATGCCGAGGGACAGCGACGTTATGTCGAATCGTTATCTGCCTATGCGCGACAGTTCCTTGAAATGATGCAAAAGCCTGATGTTGATTTGATTGAAGGTTTGTCTCCTGCCATTTCAATCGAACAGAAAACAACGTCGCGGAATCCTCGTTCGACCGTTGGCACTGTCACTGAAATTTATGATTACATGCGCTTGCTGTGGGCGCGTATTGGTATCCCCTATTCACCTGCAACTGGTTTGCCTATCCGCAGCCAGACTGTCAGCCAGATGGTTGATATCTTACTGGCGATGGAGCAAGGCACCAGATTATATCTGTTGGCGCCTATCGTGCGCGGGCGCAAAGGGGAATATAGAAAAGAACTTGGTGAATTGAACCGCAAGGGATTTAGTCGCGTTCGCATTGATGGCGCGCTATATGACATTGATGACACGCCCGAACTTGATAAAAAACGCAAACATGACATTGAAGTTGTTGTTGACCGTGTGATTATTAAGGGTGATTTGGATGAGCTAGCTACGCGGCTTGCTGATTCACTGGAAACGGCGTTGGCACTAGCTGATGGGTTGGCTTATGCCGATACCGCAGAAAGCCTTGATGACGCTTCTGGCAACAAAGATGAGGATGTGGCTGGTCGGCATTCAGGTCGGACAGTCTTTTCAGCTCGCTTTGCATGTCCTGAGTCAGGTTTTAGTATTGATGAAATTGAACCGCGACTGTTTTCGTTTAATAACCCTTTTGGCGCGTGTCCTGCTTGTGATGGTCTTGGTGTCAGTAGCCATTTTGACGAACAGCTTGTAGTGCCAGACCAACAAACTACCCTCCGTGGGGGGGCTCTGGCACCTTGGGCATCAAGTACTGCTCGATATTATATGCAAACGCTTGAATCACTTGCCAAGCAATTTAATTTTTCTCTTGATGTACCTTTTTTTGATCTGGATGAAGACACCAAATCAATCATCCTTCATGGGTCAGGTAAAATGCCTGTGACTATGGAGTTTGACGATGGCATGCGATCCTATCGCACGACCAAGCCATTTGAGGGAATAATGCCGAATTTGGCGCGGCGGTATCGTGAAACTGATTCGTCATGGGTGCGCGATGAGCTGGAAAAGTTCAGGGCGAATCACGATTGTGATGCTTGTGCTGGTAAACGTTTGAAAGCTGAATCTCTAGCAGTGAAGATAGATATGCATGACATTTCAGATGTCGCACGTTTGTCGATTGGCGAAGCGCGCGACTGGTTCTCTGGCCTAGGCACACGACTTGAAGGCCAGCAATCCGAAATTGCGGCTCGTAT
Organism: uncultured Candidatus Puniceispirillum sp.; assembly: GCF_963979125.1. Taxonomy (NCBI): domain Bacteria; kingdom Pseudomonadati; phylum Pseudomonadota; class Alphaproteobacteria; order Puniceispirillales (SeqCode); family Puniceispirillaceae (SeqCode); genus Puniceispirillum (SeqCode); species uncultured Candidatus Puniceispirillum sp. The sequence continues at coordinate 21,084 of NZ_CAXBVX010000017.1, read as the reverse complement.
TCTCAAAGAGATTAATGAACGACTTGGCTTCCTTGTGAATGTCGGCTTGAACTATCTTTCAATGGCGCGTAATTCAGGCACTTTGTCGGGTGGTGAGTCGCAACGTATCAGACTGGCGTCGCAAATTGGATCTGGCCTGACGGGCGTCCTCTATGTTCTTGATGAGCCTTCGATTGGCTTGCATCAGCGCGATAATGACCGCTTGCTGTCAACCTTGATTCGCCTACGTGATCTTGGCAACACAGTATTGGTTGTTGAACATGATGAAGATGCAATCCGGCTTGCTGATTATGTAGTGGATATGGGGCCTGGTGCGGGTGTGCATGGTGGTTTTGTTGTTGCTGAAGGAACACCCAAAGATGTGATGGCAAATGAAGCGTCACTCACTGGACAATATCTATCCGGTGTTCGTGAAATAGCTATACCAGCGAAACGTCGCCAAGGCAAAAAAGGCCGTGTAATTCGTGTTGAAGGCGCCAACGGTAATAATTTACAAGATGTCAGTGTTGAATTTCCACTTGGGGTGCTGACCTGTGTAACAGGTGTATCTGGTGGCGGTAAATCAACATTGGTTCTGGAAACGCTCTGGAAATCGCTAGCGCGGCGTTTGCATAAAGCCCGTGAAATGCCTGCCCCACACAAAACAATCATAGGTGCCGAATATCTGGATAAAGTCGTTGACATTGATCAGTCTCCTATTGGCCGTACGCCCCGATCAAATCCAGCTACCTATACTGGTGCTTTTACGCCTATTCGGGAATGGTTTGCGGGTCTGCCTGAGGCTAAAGCGCGGGGTTATGCTCCGGGGCGTTTTTCTTTCAATGTCAAAGGTGGTCGTTGTGAAGCATGCCAAGGTGATGGTCTGATCAAAATTGAAATGCATTTCCTGCCAGACGTTTATGTCACCTGCGATAGCTGTAAAGGTCGAAGGTACAACCGCGAAACCCTTGAAATAACATGGCGTAGCAAATCGATAGCTGATATTCTTGAGATGACAGTTGAAGAAGGTGTTGAATATTTCAAAGCTGTGCCTGCAATCCGTGAAAAGCTTGAAACCATGTTACGTGTGGGGCTTGGCTATGTCCGTATAGGTCAGCAAGCGACCACCTTGTCTGGCGGCGAAGCACAACGGGTAAAATTGTCAAAGGAATTGTCACGCCGTGCCACGGGGCGAACGATCTATATTCTTGACGAGCCTACAACGGGTCTTCATTTCCATGATATTGCCAAGTTACTGGACGTTTTGCAGGAGCTTGTTGATCAGGGAAATACTGTGATTGTCATCGAGCATAATATGGACGTTATTAAAACGGCTGACTGGGTCATCGATCTTGGTCCTGAAGGTGGTGATGGTGGCGGTCTTATCGTTGCTCAAGGGACACCAGAAGATGTTGCAAAGGTTTCTGGATCATATACTGGACATTATTTGAGTCGCTTTTTCACCCCATCAAAGGCCTAAAACATCAAGGATTTAAACTATGCATGACAATGATGGAGCCATTCACGTTATCGGGGGTGGTTTGGCCGGTAGTGAGGCCGCTTTTCAGATAGCTAACCAGAATATCCCAGTCGTTTTGCATGAAATGCGTCCTAAACGCATGACTGATGCGCATCATACACATGGTTTGGCCGAGTTGGTTTGCTCTAACTCCTTTCGTTCAGATGATGCGACGGCAAACGCTGTTGGCGTTCTGCATGAAGAAATGCGTCTCTTAAATTCGGTTATTCTTCGCGAAGCTGATAAACATAAGGTGCCAGCTGGCGGCGCTTTGGCAGTTGATCGTGATGGTTTTTCGCAGGCGGTTGAAGCAGCTTTAAATGCCGAACCTCTGATCACCATCGAACGCGAAGAAGTGAATGAAATTCCTGATAGCTGGAAACAGATTATTATTGCGACAGGTCCCCTCACCTCACCAGCTTTGGCCGAATCGATCCGCAAATGGGGTGGTGAAGACGATTTGGCTTTTTTTGATGCGATCGCGCCAATAGCGCATTTTGAGAGCATCAACATGGATGTGGCGTGGTTTCAGTCACGCTATGACAAAGCGACTGACGGTGGAGACGGCAAAGACTATATCAATTGCCCGATGACCAAAGCGCAATATGAAGATTTTATTGATGCGCTAATTGATGGCGAAAAAATGTCTTTTAAAGAATGGGAAGAAAACACCCCCTACTTTGAAGGATGCATGCCGATTGAGGTGATGGCGTCACGCGGTCGTGAAACCCTGCGATTTGGTCCCATGAAACCCGTTGGTTTGACCAATGCCCATGATGGGTCGCGTCCCCATGCCGTTATACAGCTTCGTCAGGATAATGCGCTTGGCACGCTATATAATATGGTTGGATTTCAAACCAAGCTGAAACATGCTGAACAGGTTCGCGTTTTTCAAACGATTCCTGGTTTGGAAGATGCGCAATTCGCCCGACTTGGTGGATTGCACCGGAACACCTTTATTAATTCGCCGCGCTTGCTTGATCAACAACTCCGTATGAAGGCGATGCCGCATATTCGCTTTGCCGGACAGATCACTGGTGTTGAAGGTTATGTTGAGTCGGCGGCAATCGGTTTGATGGCTGGCCAAATGGCCGCGTTAGAAATCAAGGCTATGGATTGGACGCCGCCACCCCTTGATACAGCGCATGGCGCGTTGTTGGGGCATATAACTGGCGGTGCCATGGCAGATAGTTTTCAGCCAATGAATGTCAATTTTGGTTTGTTTCCTGAAATTGAAACACCAGCAGGCACCAAGAGACTTAAAGGCCGAGACCGAAAAGCCGCCTATGCCAAACGTGCGCTTGATTCGATTCGTGCATGGAAGGATGCTAATGGCAGTTAATGTGGTGTCTTGAACCCAAAAAGCCGCCAGCCAAGAAGCCGCCAGATCAGCACAAGATCATCATCAAACGCATGTCTATCATCATGTCTATGATAGCCTAAGATAGCGGCAAAATAGAGCCACCATTGACGGCTTTTTTTGGCTTGTTCCCGTAGATCGTAAAAATATAAATCATCAAGCCTAAGATTACCCACCCTATCTGATGTTTTTTTAGCATGTAACAAGATGGCAATTTCTTTAGCCGTATCAGCAAATTTATCATCACCAAGATATTTTCCAACCAAACGCCAGCATTCGCCCCATGCGTCTGTTATTGATGCGGTTTCATCCATGGCGCATGCTTGCCATGCTTCAATCAATGTCAGAAGATCATCTCGCTTCAGTTGCGCATCACGTATATGTATCCGCAATCGAACAATCAAGGGCGCGATATTAACCTGAAGTTTGTTGGCATCCTCGGCCAGCGTATCGTACCACCATTGCACACGAATTGCCGCCAGCATCGGTTCCTTGGGGATATGAATGGCGTTTTCCAATTCATATGACAGACAAAGTAAATTAGCCGCAAGTGAACGGTGCTGTGTATTTTCAAACCCAAACACCAATGCGACTGTTGGATCTTGGGCTCTAAGAGCATCTATCGCGTCTTTATGGAACTGCTTGTCCAGCACTGGCGTGTTACGCATCAACAGCGATGAGACCTGCGGCGGCATCACGCCCTTCACTCATCAATACATTCCATGTACGACAGGCAGCGGCAGTTGACATGACCTCAAGGCTGATATTCTTTATTTTTAAATAGGCGGCAAGATCAGGATAAAGTTGCATCGGCGCCTGCCCAACACCCAAAATGAACAAAGGTGGCGGGATATCACCAAGCAAAGGTGCCAGATCATCAAAGCTTATATTATTCAAGTCGGGCGGAGACCATGCCAATGTCATTCGCGGCAAAACCATTACATCACCAGAATATCTGGATCCACTGATACGAAACCCGTTGTCGCCATACCCATGAATAAGTTGCAGATCGCTTTTTTCAGTGAAGGTTTTTATATCGACCATATTTAGCGCTCATATTCCGGCACCTCAACGCCATCGTCATCCTGATCGACACGTTTCAGATCAAAGCGTGATAACATGCCGACGGCGATAAATACCGATGAATAGGTGCCAATGACAACGCCCCAGATCATAGCTAGCGCAAAGTCACGCAAGACCGCGCCACCAAAGATTACAATCGCTGTCAGCGCAAGTAATGTTGTGACTGATGTCATAACAGTACGTGACAAAGTTTCATTTAATGATCGGTTCAGAATATCCCGCTGTTCATATGATTTATAGCGGCGTAAATTTTCACGCACACGGTCAAATACAACAACGGTGTCATTGATTGAATAGCCAGCGATCGTCAAAATCGCTGCTACGGTTGCTAGATTGAATTCAAACGATGTTAGCGAGAACAGCCCTATGGTCGTCAGTACATCATGTGATAATGCCAATATAGCCGCGATTGAAAACTGCCACTCAAAACGGAACCATATATATACAAGAATGGCCATCAAGGCACATATAACAGCCAACACGCCTTTCTCAGCTAGCTCGGCACCAACAGTTGGTCCTACAAACTCGGTGCGACGAATATCGAAATCACTTCCTAATATATCCGTCACTGCTTTAATGGCGGCAATTTGTGCTTTTTCATCACCTTCCTGACGCTGAATACGAATCAGAACATCAGTTTCAGTGCCAAACCCCTGCAAACTAACATCACCTAGTTTCAAAGTGTCCAGATCGTTGCGTACTTTAGAAATATCCGCAGGGCCGGTATTATTGCGCGCCTCAAGTAAGATGCCACCTTTGAAATCAATACCTAGATTAAGCCCAACCGTTGCAAACAGCCCAATTGAAGCCAAAACCAAAAAGATTGACAAAACCATGGTCATTTTTTGCAATTTGAGAAAATCAAAATTGGTATCGTTTTTAACTAATTTTAAACGCATTTTAAATGTCCCTGATGGTCTCTATTGTAGCTATTACAGTCAATTTTGACATTAAAGAACCAGCTTATTAGGTTTTTTATGCTCCAGCCATAGCACTATGAACAGGCGTGTAACCATAACCGCGGTGAACATTGACGTGGCAATGCCAATACCAAGTGTTACGGCAAAACCCTTAATTGGGCCTGATCCAAAAATATACAAGAACGAGGCGGCAAATAATGTAGTTAGATTCGAGTCAACAATAGTTGAGATCGCGCGCTGATAGCCACCATCAATAGCTGCCATCACCGAACGGCCACGCTTGAGTTCTTCTCGTATGCGCTCAAAAATCAGCACATTCGCATCCACCGCCATGCCCATCGTCAACACGATACCTGCAATGCCCGGCAAAGTCAGTGTGGCTTGCAAGGCTGATAAAGCCGCGATAATCAAAATGACATTAACAAGCAATGCCATGTCAGCAAGAATACCAAAGGTACCATAACTGAGAACCATATATATTATGACTAGGCATAGGCCAACAATAGCGGCGATTTTACCCGCCTCAATAGAGTCAGCGCCAAGTCCTGGTCCAATTGAGCGCTCTTCCATAACTATCAAAGGTGCAGGCAGCGCGCCTGCTCGCAGAATGAGTGACAATTCATTGGTTTCGGCCACGGTGAAGTTACCAGTGATCTGGCCACTTCCAAAAATTTGGCTTTGAATTGTCGGCGCAGATACAACCTTACCATCCAAAATAATGGCAAAAGGCCGCCCAATATTTGCACCTGTAACGCGGCCAAAACGTTTTGCGCCTGCTGAGTCAAGCTGAAAGCTGACTGCGGGTTGGTTGTTCTGGTCAAAGCTGGCAGTCGCGTTTTCTAGCATTTCACCGCTGACCATAACGCGCTTTTCCACAACAAAACTACGTCCATCTTCATTGTCACTTGGCAAAAGGATACTGCCAGGTGGCACACGACCACGTTCAATAGCTTCTTGTGGTGTTATTCGCATATCGACAAGCTGGAAAGTAAGCTTAGCGGTCCGGCCTAACAGGCGTTTAACCGCTTCTGGATCATCAACGCCAGGTAGTTGAACAAGCACACGATCTATGCCTTGGCGTTGAATGACAGGTTCTTTCGTGCCTTCGGGGTCTAGCCGGCGTCGGATAATTTCAATCGATTGCGCGATTGTATTTGATTGCAACTCGGTCAAACCGCCTTCGGAAAAAGAAATGGCGTAGTCCAGCGCGTCACTGTTTATTGTCAGACCATTACCAAGATCGTTAAAAGTTGTTTTGGCTTTGCTGGCATCTTCAGCATTCCGTATTGTCACCTTAACAGCTTTGCCATCAACCTTCAGACCAGCAAAGCGGATTTTCTCATTCCGAAATTCCTGACGTATTGTCTCACCAATGCTGTCCAGACGTTCTTGTTCGACAACATCCATATCAACGCGTAACAGCAGATGCGAACCGCCTTGCAGGTCAAGACCAAGGTTAATATGTTTGCCTGGCAAAAAGCCAAAAACAGACCCATCTGACCCGTCCGCAAGCATGTCATCTTGATTGGACGATAGATTAGGTAAGGCGAAAATGACGCCTAAAAGGATGACAAAGAGGACGAGTAGCTTTTTCCAGCCTTCAAATTGCAACATTCGGTGCAAACTTTCTCAAAAATCAGTCAGTTCAAAATTTTGCTAGGTGATTGTTCATTCACACATGAACAATATTACTTCTTTTTGGCTGGTTCGGCTTTATTCTGAATGTCTGCGATCATAGAGCGGACAATATGAACCTTAACGTCCTTGGCAATTTCAACTTCGACGGTTTCGCTATCATCAACAACCTTGACGATTGAACCGGTCAATCCACCAGATGTGATAATCTTGTCACCCCGACGAAGTGCACCTAACATCTCTTTATGTTGTTTGGCACGCTTTTGCTGAGGGCGGATCAACAGGAAGTAGAAAATCACCATTACAAAAATGATTGGTAAAAGCCCGAAGCCACCTTCAGCAAGGCCGCCAGACGATTGTGCAAATGCTGGTGAAATAAACATGTTAAGAATGCTCCGTTGTATAAATTAAATCTGGCACGAACATAGCGACACTAGCCAAAACCTGCAATGACCCATATTAAACTATGTGATGTAATTTTTAGATGCTTAAACCCCACAATGCTGATTATAGAGTAGCTAATGGCCGATAATGATTCAAAATTTATATTAATTGAGCAGGTAATCCGGATTGCAGATGCCCTTGAGAGAATGTCGCCGCCTACACCAAAACCAGATGATTTAGACTACGCCAACGCTTATGTATGGCATGCGGCTATGCGTCGGCTTGATCCTGTGTATGCAATTAACTGTGTTCGGCTTGACCTTTTGCGCGGTATTGATCAGCAACGTGACAATTTGCTAGCCAATTCAATTGCCTTTGGGCGTGGGCTACCTGCCAATAATGCTCTTTTGTGGGGTGCACGTGGCACAGGTAAATCATCATTGGTAAAGGCTGTACATGCAAGCATGATGGGAAGTGGTCTTGATTGTGCACTTGTTGAAATTCATCGCGAAGATATTGTCGATTTGCCGTTTTTGATGAGTTTTTTGGCACAGATTCCACGTCAATTTATTCTGTTTTGTGATGATCTGGCTTTTGATTCGGGTGAAACCAGCTATAAATCGCTCAAAGCGGCACTTGAAGGTGGTATCGAAGGCCGCCCAAATAATATCGTGTTTTATGCTACATCCAACCGTCGGCATCTTATGCCACGGCAAATGATGGAAAACGAACGTTCAACCGTGATAAACCCGTCTGAAACTACAGAAGAATCAGTCTCGCTTTCAGATCGCTTTGGATTATGGATCGGCTTTTATTCAATAGACCAAGATGTGTATCTAGAGATGATTGAAGGTTACGTATCACATTTTGGAATTAACGTTCAAAACATAGATGTTCGACATGAAGCGCTTAGCTGGTCGGTTGGTCGTGGCGCACGATCTGGCCGTGTCGCATGGCAATATATAGTTGACCTTGCCGCAAGAACTGAAACTAAATTAAAGTAATTTAATCAGTATATTATTAACTGAAATTAATTTATATTATAATCGATCTTGGGTCGATTGGTTGCCGCGCTTTGCGGATTTCAAAATGTAGTTGCGGTGTATCAACACGACCAGTTTGCCCAACTGTGCCAATTGATTGACCAGCATTTACGATATCACCCTCTTTGACTGTAACCGTGTCAAGATGGGCATAGGCAGAGATCATGCCGCCATCATGTTTAACCAGGACCAATGTGCCAAAACTTTTTACATTTGTACCCACAAAAGCAACGCGTCCACTGGATGTAGCACCTACATCATCGCCTTGTGTGGCAGCTATATTGATACCGTCATTGCGCACACCACGTGCCGCTGGGCCAAACTCGGCAATAATCTCACCTTGAACGGGCCAGATAAAATCACCATCACCAGTTGGGGCAACAAATTTTTTGCGAGGCAGTGTTTGTGTAGCAGTTTGATTTGTGTTTGTTGATTCTGTATTAGCAGCTGGTTGCGCCACTCCGGTAGCGGCAATACCTTTGGGAAGGCCAGTGTCCAGAATAGAAAAATCCTGACTGTACGGAAGCTGTAAACGGTCACCCACAGTTATGCTGAACGGTTCCTGTAAATTATTAAGCTCTGCCAACTGGAATTGACTAACAGCATAGCGTTGGGAAATCGTCAATAATGAATCCCCGGGCTTGACGATATGAAAACGTGTCGGATTTAACTTTAATTGCTGACCTGATCGGAGCGTAAATGGTGCAATCAGATTATTCTGTAGAATAATTGATCTTGGTGTCACCCGATACCTTGTCGCAATGGTATAAAGATTATCATTTTGTCGAGCCGTGACTATTCCGCTTGCTGGTAAGATTTCAACAGCTACACGCAACGGAGCCGTAACAACAGGTGCTGGTTCTGAGCGGCTGAGAGACATGTCAGGCACCTTACAGCCAGTCAACAGGGCAATCGACATGACGCTGATTAGACTGGTTGTCAAAGCTACGCGCGCAATGTTCTGATCTGATTTATTCATCCTGTTTGTCCTCAATAAGGGGTACAAAGGTAACAGACATAAGGTTTTTCCGGTCAAATCCGGTCTCATGGCGCTTTACCACCACGAGTTGTTGAACTTTACCATCACCTTCGGGTGCTACCATGATGCCGCCAATTTTTATTTGGTTCAATAGTTTGTCAGGAATTTTGTCACAACCGCATGTAAGAATTATACGATCAAAGGGTGCCGCTTCTGGCCACCCTGCGCTTCCATCCCCTAATCTGAAGCTGATATTAGAAATTCGCAAAGCGCGTAATTTATTTTCGGCAGCAACCAAAAGTGGTTTCAGCCGCTCAAGTGTATAAACGCGGCGGCATAATAATGTTAATATTGCAGCTTGGTATCCACTTCCTGTGCCAATTTCAAGCACTCGTTCTCGCCCTGTCAGCTCAAGCGCTTCGGTCATGCGTGCAACGACATAGGGCTGGCTGATTGTTTGATCCAACGCAATTGGCAATGAAGCATTCTCATAAGCATGTTGCCGAAGTGATTCGGGTACGAAAATTTCGCGTGGGATACTCTCCAAAGCTGATAAGACAGGTGCGCTCAAAATCCCCTGCCCACGCAAAGCCATAATCAATTGAGCCTTATGTTGGGTGAAATCATCCAATGGTCGCGACTCCTGCTAAAAGGTTAGCGGCTCAAATTCTGATATGTGCTGATACGCTGTTAAATCCATTCCCAATGGCGTCATTGCAATCCAGCCATCCCTTATGACAGCGCGATCACTTCCGGGGCTGGCGTCAGGTTTAGAAATAAGAGGGCCAAGGCGAAAGTAACCTGCTTTGGCACCATCTTCGATTATGTCGCCAAACTTATGCTGGTCAGTTGACGCCACCATCATGCCTTTGATTGTCTCAGGGGCACCTTTTGGAAAATTCACATTCGGGATAAAACGTTCTGGCCAGCCATTATTCCATAAATGCTGAATGAGTGTTGCGCCATGGGCATCGACAACCTGATACTCGTCTCGGTTTTCACGTCCACCTTGCTGGGACAAAGCGATAGCAGGAATACCAGCAAGAGTGGCTTCCATCGCCGCGGCAACAGTCCCAGAATAAAGCACATCATCACCAACATTCATGCCGTGATTAACACCGCTTAGAACCAGATCAGGCTTTTTATCAAGTATCTTGTTCAAAGCAAAAATTATGCAGTCAGCAGGTGTACCCGATACTGAAAATTCCTGATTGGCCACTTCTTTAATTTCAACATCCCGGCGCAAAGTAATTGAACGTGACGCGCCAGAATGATTTTGCGTGGGCGCAACCACCCAAACATCATCGCTTAGACTATGTGCAATAGCTCGTAAAACCTTGAGACCAACAGCATCAATGCCATCATCATTGCATAACAAAACACGGCCAAAAGGCCGGTTTTCGTCAGAATTGACGTTAAATAATTGTTTCGTCATACGCTTTTCTTAACCAGGCGGTCAGTTCCCATATACCCATGCAAAGCAGTAGGCAGACGAACTGTTCCGTCTTCTTGCTGTCCGTTTTCCAAAACGGCAATCATTGTTCGGCCAATTGCTAGGCCTGAACCATTCAGCGTATGCAGAAATTGTGTTTCGCCTGTATCTTTGTCACGGAAGCGGGCCTTCATACGTCGCGCCTGAAAGGGGCCGCAATTTGAACATGATGAAATTTCGCGATACATCCCGCGCCCTTCATCCTGACCGGGAAGCCATACTTCAAGGTCATATGTTTGTTCAGCTGAAAACCCTGTGTCACCACTACATAACTTGAGCACACGATATGGTAGCTCTAGTTTTTGCAAAATAGCTTCTGCGCATCCGGTCATTCGTTCCAGTTCGTTTGCAGAGTCATCAGGATGGCTGATTGATACCATTTCAACTTTTGAAAACTGATGCTGACGTATCATGCCTCTGGTATCCCGCCCTGCTGATCCTGCTTCAGACCGAAAACAATTGGTATAGGCTGTCATACGCATTGGCAGCTTTTCAGGTGATAAAATTTCACCAGCGACAATATTGGTCAGTGGCACCTCTGCCGTTGGTATCAGCCATTTGTCGTCAGTTTTATAGAGATCTTCGGCAAATTTAGGCAATTGACCAGTTCCTGTCATGGTTTGACTATTGACCAGCGATGGCGGGACTGTCTCGACATAACCGAATTCGCTTGTATGTGTATCCAACATCAATGCCGCAAGCGCGCGCTCAAGGCGCGCTAATTGCCCCTGAAGAACAACGAAGCGCGCACCAGCAAGTTTAGCACCTAGCGCAAAATCCATTTGTCCAAGGCCCTCACCAAGCGCCACATGATCAACAGGTGTAAAACTGAATGATGGAATGTCACCATGTGTGCGAACCAGCTCATTGTCACTTTCGTCCATGCCATCAGGAACAGATGCATCCAGAATATTTGGGATTTCCATTAATACGGATTCAAGTTGTTGTGCCAGATCAGCATCGCGATTTTCCAGATCGGGCATTGTCGTTTTGATGTCATTGACCTCAGCAATCAGTGCATCAGCGTTTCCACCATTGGCTTTTAATTTGCCAATTTCCTTGGAGACTATATTACGGCGTGATTGCATCTCCTGTAGTTCACTTTGAACGGCGCGTCGTGCTGCATCCATCTCCAGAATTGAAGATGCTGAAACATCAATATTGCGCCGTTTCATGGCAGCGTCAAAATGATCAGGGTGTTCACGAATAAAACGGATATCATGCATTGGTCAGGCTCTGTCTTGCATCAATGGTAACAATCAAATAAATCGGTTTTGAAATAATAAATTCTGCGTGTTTCGTATCAATAAATAATGTCATCACACCCTAATCGGTAAATTCGTCTTTGGGGTGTTTATTCATCATTTTCGCGCCAAATATTGATAATTCATACAGCAAAATAATAGGAGTCGCTAGCAACACTTGTGAAATCACATCAGGTGGCGTCAAGATTGCGGCAACTACAAATGCGATAACAATGGCAATTTTTCGTTTCTCGGCCAGCCCTTCGGGCGTTACAAGCCCTGCCCGCGCCAGTAACAGAAGAACAACAGGCAACTCAAACGCCAAGCCAAATGCAAAAATTAGTCGCATGACAAGCGATAGATATTCGCTGATGCGGGGTTCAACTTCAATTGCTAACGCACCTTCTGATGCGGCCATTTCAAATGAGATGAAAAAGTTCCATGCAAGTGGCGTTACCACATAGTAAACCATGGCCGCACCCAAAAGGAACAGCACTGGCGTTGCGATCAGAAACGGCAGAAAAGCCTGCTTTTCATTCTTATACAACCCAGGGGCAATAAACCGCCAAATCTGCATGCTCATGATAGGAAAGGTTATACATAAAGCGGTAAAGAAACCGACCTTGATTTGTGTAAAGAAACCCTCATGAAGTGCGGTAAAGATCATCCGCCCACCGCCCTTAGCTTCCATTACATCAGCCAGAGGTGCTTGTAGGAAAATAAAAACGTGATAGGCGATTGAGCTATTATCAGTCCCAGGAATAGGCGCAACACAAATAAGAAACAAAACTAGAAAAGCGGTAATAGCAACGCCTAGTCGATTGCGTAATTCGGTAAGATGTTCGACCAGTGACATCTTTACCTCACCGTCATCATAAGCATCAGTGTCGTAATCAATCTCTGCTTCAGGGATACCATGTTCAGACGCGTCATCATGTTCCAAATTGTCGAGCATTTCGGCATCAGCGTTGATCTCGTCAAGTGTTTCTGGCTGTCCTTGTTTTGATTTACTTTTTTTAGGGGGTTTAGCCATTATTTACCCGCAGATTTCTTGGACTTTTTAACAGTCGAGGCACGCGTTGATTTTTTTACAGGTGTTTTCTTTGGTGCTACATTTTTTACAGTTGGCGTCTTTACTTTACTTCGTTGCAGATCGCCAGCAAGCATGTTGTTGGCATCATCGGCCAGCATTCTCACTTCATCCAGATCACTATCGCCAACAAGTGTACGCTTTGTCTCGTCAACTGACCCAGCAAGATCACCAGTCGGATCAATAGTATCTGCAAGGTTGCTGTAATCACCTTGTTTGATATCAGTGATGGTGTTTTTTAAATCCTTAACGTCTGTATCCGAGGCTATATCTTCCAAGCCACGGGTAAATTCGCTAGCCATAGCGCGCATCTGCTTGGTGAAGCGGGTAAAACCACGTAACATCTTAGGCAGTTCCTTTGGGCCAACCACCATAAGCAGTACAAAGGCAACGACCAAAAATTCCCAGCCACCAATATCAAGCATAGCTTAGACCTAACACCTATTTCTTGGCGGCAGGTTTTTTAGTTGTTTTTTTCTTTGCTGCGGCTTTTTTGGGTGTCGCTTTTTTAGCTACTTTCTTTTTAGGAGAGGCTTTCTTTGCGGCCTTTTTGGTTGTGACCTTTTTCTTTGCCGTTGGCTTTTTCGCAGCTTTTCGTGCTGGTGCTTTACGCGCTACAGGCGCTGTCTCAATGACGTCGGCTTCAACCGTTTCGTCGGCTTCAATGTCGTCTTCGGGACCTTTTAGGCCAGATTTAAAATTACGAAGACCTTTACCAAAGTCGCCCATAAGAGAGGATACTTTACCTCTACCACCAAAAAGTAGCAAAACCACAGCCAGAACAACGAGCCAATGCCAAATACTAGTAAAACCCATGATTTATCCTTACCTAAATTATTGCCATCGCAGTTTTCAAATATTGCGTCACTATAGACAGGGTGACGAAACTGCACAACAATTCGTTATCTCGAAACACATATAATTAACGTTTCAGATAGCTGTTCAAAATATTCATTTCAAATAGTTGACCCTTGTTTGGTTGCAAAAACAAAGGCCTGTGATGGATCCACTTGAACGCGCACATGGCTTCCCGCTTCAAACGAATTCAATCCGGGAATACGCGCATGTAAATGTACTTCATCACGCCCTGTTGGTACCGACAAATGTATCAATGAAGCCCTACCTAGCAAACGGGCTTCCATAACTTCGGCAGCCGCACCATTTTCATTTGAAAGTGATTGTGATTGTACTTGTGTTTGTTCAATTTTTTGATAGTTGTCTGGAATAATCTGCAAGGCTTCGTGCCTGATGACAACACTTGCTGCTTGCCCGTCTTGCATACTGTCGGACGCGTTGAAAATACCCAATGGCGTTTGGATTTTGCGATCTTTAACCACGCCTTCTAGCCGGTTTACCTCACCAAAAAATTCAGCGACAAAAGCACTTTTAGGTTGGCAGTAAAGATTGACTGGGCGACCAGCTTGTTCAATCTGCCCTTCCCGAAGAACTACGATACGGTCAGACATAAACATGGCTTCTTCGGCATCATGTGTGACCATTAGCGCGGCAGTACCTGCGGCTTTCAACACGTGAAGCATTTGATCGCGGATACGTTCTCGCAAACGGCTATCTAAACCTGCATATGGCTCATCAAGTAAAATAACTTTAGGGTTTGGAGCTAAAGCGCGTGCTAGGGCAACGCGCTGCTGCTGTCCGCCTGATAATTCATGCGGATATACATCGGCCAAATCATCAATACCTGTTTGCTGCAATGTGTCCATCGCGCGGGTAATGGCGGCACTCCCCCGGGTTTTCAACCCAAATACGACATTCTGGATAACTGTTAAATGGGGAAATAATGCGTAATCCTGAAACATGAAACCGATGCCGCGTTTTTCAGGGGGAACGTTGTAACTTGCTGAGGATACGAGTTTATCTTGCAATCGGATTTCGCCATTATTTGGTGTTTCCAAACCTGCCGCTAGACGTAGCAAAGTCGTCTTTCCACAACCGGAAGGCCCCAATAGTGAAACAACTTCACCTTCGTCAACAGTAAAGCTGACATTGCTTACTGATGGCGTACTATTATAAGCATGTCCGATATTGCGGAAATCAAGCATGATTTTCTCCGGCATCATCTTCATCAGGCACACCATCACTACTATCACTGAATTCTTCGTCTAGCCAAGCTGAGGCAAGCAAATCATCACCATCTTCATCTTCACTTTCGTCATCTACATCAGCATTATCCATTAGACGACCAAGGACCTGCCCTTTGCGCAATAATCCAGCCGCTTTAAGATCAGCCATGCCAGGCAAATCAGACGTATCACCAAGGCCGAAATGATCTAGAAATCCCGGGCTGGTTCCCCATGTCAAAGGACGGCCAGGCGTACGCCGCCGCCCCCTTGGTTTAATCCATCCAAGTTCAAGCAGAATATCCATTGTGCCTTTGGATAATGAAATACCACGTATCTCTTCAATTTCGGCACGTGTTATTGGTTGATGATAGGCAATAATAGCCAAAACTTCGAGCGCCGCACGTGATAAGGGGCGTTCAACAACCTTATGTTGGCTAAGGCGTTCTGCAATTTCTGGTCTTGTCCGAAATGCCCACGCATCTCCAACCTTGCATAATTCAATGCCACTTGTGGCATCATAGCGCTGGGCTACAACTGCCATGATTTCAGAAATATCAACCCCTTCAGGAACATGCGCGGATAGATCGCGAACTCGGACAGGCTTGTCTGATGCAAATACAAGGGCTTCCAGCGTTGCAGCCCATGTTTTAGGATCACTATCGGTTAATTTGGTTGCATCTGTCACGATATATCCTTCGATTTAAGATAGAGCGGCGCATAATTTGTATCCTGCCGAAGCCGAACAAATCCGTCACGGGCTAATTCAAGAGACGCAACAAAATGCGATGCTGTTGCCGAACGCCTGTCCATGGGTTTTTCAAGTCCGGGCGGCAAAAAATGCTGTAACACTGTCCAATCGGGACTGCGACCAATCAGACTCCGCAAACGCTTGGTAGCTTCTTGAACAGAATAAAGATAAGTGGCGGCAATGGTTAGCGTTTCACCCTCACCTTGTGATCGAATTTCACCATAACAAGCCAGTAAGTCATATAAACTTGCTGTCCATATGGCCTCGGTAGAAGCGCTGAATTTTTCAGCTTGTCCCCGCACAAAACGTTGCTGTCCCAGACGCGGTAGCGATATGAGACGTTTGGATGCCTGTTGCATGGACTCAAGCCGCATTAGCTGATATTTGAGTGCATCAGCCATATCAACAATTTCTTCGTCCTGTTCAGGCTCTGGGTCGGGCAATAAAAGCCTAGATTTTAGATAGGCAAGCCATGCCGCCATCACCAGATAGTCAGCGGCAATTTCAAGATCGAGAGAACGAGCATTATTGATAAATTCGAGATACTGTTCGGCAAGCGGTAAAATCGAAATACGCGTCAAATCAACTTTTTGCTCACGAGACAATGATAATAACAGGTCAATTGGCCCTTCAAAGCCATCAAGATTGACAAACAAAGATAATTGATCGTTTGCATCCGCACGTGCGTCCTGACTCAAACCATCAACATTGATTTCCTCTTCAAAGGGTGCGTCCGACATCTACTGCCCTGCCGTTTTTACTTTGCGTAAAATACAATCCTGTCCAGCTCGCTTCAGCAAGTCGCAAAGATTATCAGCATCAGCACGCACTAATGGTTCGGTTACGATACGCCAGAATACACCATTATCCTTGGTTTCGATCTTGGTCGTTTCCAAAATGGTATTATTCAGCCGTGTCCGGTGTTTTTCCGCCAAAAGGCTGGCAACCTCTTTGCCTTTATCGGCATTCCGGAATGCGGCAAGCTGAACGCGGTAAAGTGGATTATCCGTTTTTATGATTTTCTTCGGTTTGGTGCTGGCTGACTTTTGTTCTTTAATCTCAGGTTTGGCCGTTGGTATCAGCAATGTTGGCGACTTATCGGTTTTGGTAATATCGTTTGATATTGTTTCATTATCTGACGTTACTATTGAGGCTGAGAATTCATCGTCAGTTGGTTTTGGATCAACTGACGCAATATTCACATTTGTTTTATTGTCAGTCTCTTTCACGGAAAAGGTTTTTGGTGCGTCTTTTTCCAACGACACAGGTGGTAATTCCGGTTCACTGGATAATGGGCGCAGATTTTCCACACCAACATCAGTTTTTGCATTATTGGCTATCATGCTCATAACAGCCGAGTCCTGATTTTTGATTGCTTTACCGCCAACGTCATCGGGTTTGACCTTGATTGGACCATCTTCGGCGGCAATGATCAGAACGTCATTCTGATCCGCAGGCATAAAAATAGGCATCAAAAAATAGGTAACGGCACCAGCGGCTATGGTGATAAACACCAGCACCAGAATACTATGCCATTTTTTGTCGGTATTTTTATCACCTTTCACTACCATTTTGACCCCGTTACATTTCATCTAACGCTTTAATGGATAACACATTTAGGCCTGTTGCAATAACTAAACTTGTGGCTTTCACAAGCTGTAAACGCGCGGCAGTCACCACGGGATTATCATCAATCATAAACCTCAAATCTGGATTATCTCGGCCTGCATTCCACAAGGAATGAAATGAGCTCGCCAGATCAACAAGGAAGAAGGCTATGCGATGCGCTTCATGCGCACGCGCGGCTGATTCCACCATCTTTGGCCAGCTTGAAAGCAGTTTAATAACGGCTAATTCGGCAGGGTCTTTTAATACAGATAAATCAACTTCACTAGGCACGCCGTCGGATTGTCGAAGAACCGAACAAGCTCGTGCATGAGCATATTGTACATAAAATACCGGATTATCACGTGAATGCTCGGTAACTTTGGCATAATCGAAATCAAGTGTCTGATCGTTGCGACGCGTCAGCATGATAAAGCGAATGACATCAGCCCCTACAGCTTCGATAACGTCACGCACAGTAACAAAATTTCCAGCGCGCTTTGACATTTTGACTGGTTTGCCATTTTCCATCAGATTAACCAGCTGACAAAGCCGGATATCAAGCATGTCTTTCTGCCCTGACATCGCTTCGACAGCGGCCTTCATCCTTTTTACATAACCGCCATGATCAACGCCAAAAATGTCTATCAGTTGGCCTTTGGTGCGTTCAAGCTTGTTAAAATGATAGGACACGTCCGAGGCAAAATATGTCCAGCTACCATTCGATTTTTGTAAAGGCCGGTCGGTGTCATCACCAAAATTGCTGGCCCTGAACAAAAGCTGTTCTCTAGGTTCCCAATCTTCGGGTTCTTTCCCTTTTGGCGGTTCCAGAACACCCATATAGACATGACCGTCGGCTTTCAATTTATCGACTGCCTTTTGTACCGCGCCATTTTCAACTAGTTCACGCTCTGATGCAAAACGATCCATTTGAATACCAAGAGCCTTCAGATCCTCTTTAATGCCAACCAGAATTTCGCTCACCGCAAAGAGCCGAAAGGTGGACAACCACTCTTCTTCGGGGCGCTTATGATACTTGTCACCATATTTTGCGGCTAATTTTGATCCTACGTCTTTCAGATATTCACCTGGATATAGGCCAGCTTCTATCTCAATGTCATCGCCAAGCGCTTCGCAATATCGCAAATACGCAGATCGCGCCAAAATATCCACCTGACCACCAGCGTCATTGACATAATATTCCTTGGTCACGTTCCATCCGCTAAATGCCATCAATCCAGCTAACGCATCACCAATAACGGCACCACGCGCATGCGCTGCATGTAAAGGACCCGTTGGATTAGCAGATACATATTCAATATTTACATTGGCACCCTGACCGGCATTATTTCGTCCATAATCATGTGCCGCCGTCAAAACCTCACTGATCTCACGTGCCCATAGTAATGGATTGATACGTAAATTGATAAAGCCTGGTCCGGCAATTTCAACATCCACAACACCGTCTATTGTTTTTAATTCCTCAGAAAATAAAACGGCAAGGTCTCGCGGTTTCATAGCTGCCGGTTTGGCCAAAACCATGGCTGCATTCGTGGCAAGGTCGCCATGTTCTTGATCACGCGGCAGTTCAAAAACAACGCGACTTATATCCAATTCTTTTTTGATTTGCCCTGCTTCGCCTAATTGCAAAATGATCGCGGCAAACTGGGTCTCGAAATAAGTAAAAATATTCATCTAATTTGGGTTCGCTTGTATATTAGTGGAAATTGAATGTCGAAAATCTAGCGAAGAATGGGGCCAAGGTCGAAAAGGCGCTCATGTTCTAAAATAGCATAACGGTCAGTCATCGAGGCAATGTAATCTGCAATCACCCGCGCTACAACATCATCTTTCTGATCAGCCAATGACCCTAGTTTGGTTTCCTGCCATTCATTTGGTAACGTATTAGGCTCCGACATAAACAGATTAAACAGATCTGTCACCACCCGTTTTGCTTTACTGGTCATGCGGTTGACCTTGTAATGCCGCCACATATTTTTGAACAGAAAGCTTCGTAAAATTTCAAGGTCTCGTGCCATTGGCTCAGAAAAAGCAATGACGGCACCCTTGGCGTTTCTGATATCATCTGAATGTTTAGCGCCTAAATGTGCCAGATTGGCAGCAGATGTCTCCAGCAAATCTTCAACAAATACAGATATAAGACGACGAACTAGCTCATGCGTGGTTCGCGTTATATCAAGTTGGCCATGTTTGGCATTAATGTCACGTAAGGCTTTGCCAACTTGTGGCAAATCTTGAATGGCATCGAGCCGGAATAAATCAGCACGCAGGGCATCATCAAAATCATGCGATAGATAAGCTATATCATCTGACAGATTGGCTAGTTGTGCTTCAGCCGACGGATAGCTAGTCACATCAAGCGACATGTCAGCATCAAGCTGTTTGAAATTAGCTGGAATATCACCTTCACTTGCAAACGGGCCATTATGCTTGACGACGCCTTCTAATGTTTCCCATGTCAGGTTCAATCCATCAAACCCAGCATAACGTCTTTCTAGACTGGTTAGAACGCGCACTGTTTGCTCATTATGGTCAAATCCGCCAAATGGTTCCATCAAACGATCAAGCACCTCTTCGCCAGCATGGCCGAACGGTGTATGCCCCAGATCATGCGCCAATGCGACAGCTTCGGCCAAATCATCATTCAGCCTAAGGCTTCTTGAAATTGAACGGGCAATCTGTGCAACTTCAAGAGAATGCGTCAAGCGTGTGCGAAAATAGTCACCTTCATGATAGACAAAAACCTGAGTTTTATGTTTTAGACGACGAAATGCCCCAGAATGTAAAACTCGATCACGATCACGTTGATAGGCGGTGCGCATTCCCCATCTTTTTAAATCATCCAATAATGGTGCACCACCCTCATCAACAAGTCGTCCCCGGCTTTGTGGCGCGTGACAGGCATAACTCGCCAAAGTGCGATCTTCAGTCATCTTTGTCACCTGATAAACCCTGACAATTAAGTTGATTGTGAGTAACACACCTTACGCTCAATCAATTCAAACCGCAAACATTGGGTGGCTTGATTTACGTGTTATAAACGCCCATATTCATAGCAATCCAACCTGGTACGGTATTAAACAAATGTCTGAGATTATGAGTAAAACCTCAAATAGCGATAATGTTTCGTCATCAGCACTGGCAGGTATTTTCAGCCTAACCGAGGCTGCCGCTGTTCGAATTACATCAATGTTAGACGCCGAACCTGAGGGTAGTTTTTTTCGCGTTGCTGTTCTAGGTGGCGGCTGTTCAGGTTTCCAGTATCAATTTAGCATCGATACCAATCGGGACGATGAAGATCGCATTTTCACCAGCCATGATGTTGACGTTGTTATCGACGAAATGTCACTAGAACTTGTTGATCATGCTGAACTAGATTATGTCCAAGACCTCATGGGATCATATTTTGCCGTGAACAACCCCAATGCAACTGCATCTTGCGGGTGCGGCACCTCGTTTTCGGTCTGACAATGCGAATTGCAAGCTGGAACGTCAATTCTGCCAAAGCGCGACTTGATCATATTACGGGTTGGCTGGCTGGCGACAATGCCGACATTTTAATGATGCAGGAAATCAAGTCACAGGACGATAATTTTCCGCGCGATGCCTTTAAGGATTTAGGTTGGCATATCGCTGTACATGGCCAGAAAAGCTATAACGGCGTTGCCATTGCCAGCCAGTTTCCAATTGAAGATGTAATCAACGGCTTGCCAGGTGATGATGCTGACGAACAGGCACGTTATATTGAAGCCACCATTAACGGCGTTCGCGTTGGCAATATATATCTGCCTAATGGTAATCCGGCACCTGGTCCCAAACTGGACTATAAACTGGCATGGATGGCACGTCTTTATGATCGTGCGGTTGAATTATTGGCAACTGAAATGCCAGTTGTTCTTGG
>NZ_CAXBVX010000016.1:0-25390 GCF_963979125.1 uncultured Candidatus Puniceispirillum sp. | reverse complement strand
TTATTAATCCTTGGCAACCTGCCGTACGCATGATCATCAATGTTCTGGCACGTTTGCATGAACCTATTTTGCGTCAAGTGCGACGTTTCCTGCCTGATCTAGGGGGCATTGACCTCAGTCCGATTGTTCTGTTTCTGGCTGCACAATTCATCCGAAACCTGCTTATCAACAGCCTTGCCTAGAGACATAATCACCTGCGTCACTTAGACCTAGGATCACTATCTATTTAAATGCGCCTGCATACCAATATATAACACGTAATCTTAAGATTTATTTTACAGGGGAGTTATGACTAGCCATGGAAACAAAGATCATTGACGGAAAAGCTTTTTCGGAAAAACTAGTTGAAGCCGTTGCGGTAGAAGCCAGCAAAATCAAGGCTGCGATTGGCCGTCCCCCGGCGCTTGCTGTTGTGCTTGTTGGCGAAAATTCGGCCAGCAAAGTCTATGTCCGCAATAAAATCGAACGCACCGAAGCGGCAGGCATGCGTTCAATCGAACATAAGCTTGACGTCAATACCGATCAAGCCACCTTGCTAGCGCTTATCGAAGAGATGAATAATGACGATGCTGTCGATGGTATCCTTGTCCAGCTGCCACTTCCTGATCAGATAGATGAAGATGCGGTAATCAATGCCGTGGCACCAGAAAAAGACGTTGACGGTTTCCACGTGGTCAATGCTGGTTTGCTAGCAACGGGTCAGGACTCGCTTGTGCCCTGCACACCTTATGGCTGTCTATTATTGTTGCGCGATCAGCTTGGTAGCTTATCAGGCCTGAATGCCGTTGTTGTTGGTCGGTCAAATATTGTTGGCAAGCCAATGGCGCAATTACTGCTAAAAGAAAGTTGCACTGTGACTATCGCGCATTCACGCACCAAGGATCTCAAAGAGGTCTGCGCACGTGCCGACATTCTGGTTGCGGCGGTAGGTCGTGCGGAAATGATTGATGGTGATTATGTCAAACAGGGCGCGACAGTTATTGATGTGGGCATCAACCGCGTCGCAGCACCTGAGCGCGGCGAAGGGAAATTCCGCCTGACTGGTGACGTTGACTATGATTCGGCGGCAGCCAAAGCAGGGGCGATCACACCTGTACCTGGCGGTGTCGGCCCGATGACCATTGCCTGTCTTTTGCGGAATACGGCTGTTGCGGCGGCGCGCCGTTTCAATGTTGAAATTGCCGACATATAGGCAATCGTGACCCACTTTATGATCTCTTTATGGAGCCAGGAATAGCATGTCGATTGATCAGATTATCTTGACCGTAGCATTACTGATTGTCGCGGCTATTCTTGGGTGGGGCGTGCTGACAATGGCGCGCGGTGGTGACTATAATGTTAAAAATTCTAACCGCATCATGCGTTACCGGATTATTTTTCAAGCCATCGCGTTGATCGTTATTCTCGGTCTCATGTGGTATCGTAAAACAAACGGCTGATATCACACATATCCAAAGATTCTATGGGGGTCACATGGTTAAATTAAATAAAATCTACACGCGCACGGGCGATGGCGGCGATACAAGCCTGGTCAATGGTATGCGCGTGTCGAAACATGCGCGTCGGCCTTCAGCATTTGGTGAAGTCGATGAAGCCAACTCGGTTATTGGGCTGGCGCGCCTGCATTGCGACACATCCGATGATGCCACTACAAAAGAGGCCGACGAGATGCTGAGTCGGATTCAAAATGACCTGTTTGATCTAGGTGCCGATATCGCCACACCCGAAACTGACCAGCCAGCTTTGCGTATCACCGAAACGCAGGTGCAACGGCTTGAAGACGAAATTGATATGATGAATGCGGATCTACAACCGCTTAATTCTTTCATTCTACCTGGCGGTAGTCCCGCATCAGCATGGTTGCATCTGGCGCGGACTGTTGTGCGCCGCGCTGAACGCCATATGACCGAGCTATCCGCCGAAGAAGTTGTCAATGTGCCAGCCATGCAATATATAAATCGCCTGTCGGATCATCTATTTGTTCTGGCGCGTCGGTTGAATGAAAATGGCAAGACTGACGTTTTATGGCGTCCCGGGCAAAATTCTGGGCAGAATTAGACAGGTTTTTTATTCTAGCCAGTCTAATTTTTAGCATCTAAATTTAGCTTGGTTTGTTTCGAACTGGAGAAATAGATATGAAAATAGTGGTGCCGGTAAAACGGGTTATTGACTACAATGTCAAAGTGCGCGTCAAAGCTGACCAGTCTGGCGTTGAGCTGGCAAATGTCAAAATGGCGATGAACCCGTTTGACGAAATTGCTGTTGAACAGGCGTTGCGTCTGCGCGAAGCGGGCACAGCCGAAGAAGTTGTTGCCGTTTCAATTGGCCCAAGCCAGAATCAGGAAACCATTCGTACGGCTTTGGCCATGGGTGCTGATCGCGGCATCCATATCGAAGCCTCGCATGACATCGAACCATTGGCTGTTGCCAAGCTTTTGAAAGCTGTTGTCGAAAAAGAATCACCTGAGTTGGTTCTTGTCGGCAAACAGGCGATTGACGATGATTGTAACCAGACAGGCCAGATGCTTGCCGCCTTGCTTGGCTGGGCACAAGGCACCTTTGTGTCCGGTATTGAGCTTAGCGGCGACAAAGCCAAGATCATCCGCGAAGTCGATGGCGGTCTTGAGCATCTTGAAATTGCGATGCCAGCTATTGTGACTGTTGATTTGCGCCTGAATGAGCCGCGCTATGCATCACTACCCAATATTATGAAGGCCAAGAAAAAGCCCCTCGACAGCATCAGCGTCGAAGAGCTTGGCGTTGATGTCAGCCCGCGTCTGAGCATTGTCAAAGTCGAAGAGCCTGAAGCCCGCTCAGCTGGCATCAAAGTGTCGGATGTTGGCGAGCTTGTCGATAAATTGAAAAATGAAGCAAAGGTTATATAATCATGGCTATTCTTATTCTATGCGAACATGAAGACGGTCAGATAGCTGGCGCAACCTTGAACACTGTTGCGGCTGCCCAGCAGATTGGTGGCGATATTCATATGCTGGTTGCTGGCGATGCCAGTGGCGATGCCGCAAATGCGGCGGCGGCTATTATGGGCGTTGATAAAGTTCTGGTATCTGCCGACGCTATGTACGCACATGGGCTTGCTGAAAATCTGGCACCGCTAATCGTCAAGCTTGCAGGTGATTTTTCGCATTTGATGTCACCCGCAACAACAACGGGCAAGAATGTCATGCCACGTGTTGCCGCGATGCTTGATGTGATGCAGATTTCCGACATTATCAAGGTTGAAAATGATACCACGTTCCAGCGTCCTATCTATGCTGGCAATGCCTTGGCAACAATTTCATCAAGTGAAGCCATAAAGGTCATCACTGTACGTAGCACTGCTTTTGAAGCTGTCGCCGCCACTGGCGGCAGTGCCGCTATTGAAACCATTGACGCCGATGCTGATGCTGGCCTGTCCAGTTATGTCAAATCTGAACTATCAAGCTCCGAACGTCCGGAACTGACATCGGCACCGATTGTCATTTCTGGTGGTCGCGGTATGCAGGATGGATCGAATTTTGCCATGCTGGAAAAAGTTGCTGATAAACTAGGTGCCGCCGTTGGTGCATCACGTGCGGCTGTCGATGCGGGCTTCGTGCCAAATGACTATCAAGTTGGTCAGACCGGCAAGGTCGTGGCACCCGATCTTTATGTTGCTGTTGGTATTTCCGGGGCAATCCAGCATCTAGCAGGCATGAAAGACAGCAAGGTCATTGTCGCCATAAACAAGGATGATGAAGCACCAATTTTTCAGGTTGCCGATTTTGGTCTGGTGGCTGATCTATTCGACGCTGTGCCTGAGCTTGAAAAAGAGCTTGGCTAGCCAACTAATGTGCGAATGTGGGTCAGCATATCTGGCTGATCCCATTCGAACGGGCCTTTAAATAACCAGCTTTTTGTCTGATCCGAAGACAACAGAAAGCTGGTTGGCACGCCGCTTACACCCATTTCACGTGGCAGATTTGCTTTGCGATCAAATCCAAAACGCATACCTGCCTTAGCGTCTGTTTCGACAATCCCACGGTCATTCAAAAATGGCAGTGCCTTGGCTGGACCGCCGCGATCAATCGACACCAGCAATATCACAAGATTAATATCGGCAAGGCTTTTGGCCGCCTGATCCAAAGCAGGTAATTCGGCAATACAGGGCGCGCACCATGTTGCCCAGAAATTCACCAATATCGGCATGCCTTTAAAATCATCAATCTGGAACGCGTTGCCATCTACGTCCAAAATTTCGGTTTGCATAGACGGTGGGGTTTGCGCATCGGGCATCAGCGTGGCACTTGCCGAAACTGGCAAAAAAGTCACCAGCGTAGTGGCACCCAACATGCCAGTCAGTGTGCCAGTCAGTGTGCCAGTCAGGGCGCTATTAAACTGGCGGCGAGACAGTCCAGTTTTATGGGCGTATGTTTTTGGCTGATAATTCGGCAAAAGCCGCGTATAAAGCATGGTGATACAGCTATCTGGTTAGTGACATGAGCAAAAAAGATACAACAGCGGTCAGTGATGCGGCAAAGTCTAGCATCTGGGGGGGGCGCTTCTCAAGAGGGCCTTCGCAATTGATGCAGGACATTAATGCGTCGATTGCCTATGACAAGCAATTATATCGTCAAGATATTGATGGTTCCAAGGCGCATGCAACAATGCTGGCCACCTGTGGTATCATCAGCGATGCTGATTGTGCGGCGATTCATGACGGGCTAACCAAAATTAGCACCGAAATCGAAACTGGTGAATTTGTCTTTTCCGCCGCGCTGGAAGATATCCATATGAATGTCGAATCCCGACTTGCCGATCTGATTGGCGAGCCTGCGCGGCGGCTTCATACGGCACGCTCACGCAATGATCAGGTCGCAACAGATTTTAAATTATGGGTCCGTGCCAGCATTGATGCGCTGGATGACGCGCTAGCGGCTTTACAGGAAGCACTTCTTGACAAGGCTGACGAACATTGTGACACGATCATGCCTGGCTTTACACATCTACAGACTGCCCAGCCAGTAACCTTTGGCTTTCACCTGATGGCCTATGTCGAAATGCTTGGTCGTGATCGGGGTCGCTTGATTGATGCTCGCGTGCGGCTCAATGAATCGCCATTGGGTGCAGCGGCACTGGCCGGCACGTCATTTCCAATTAACCGGCACCAGACAGCCGAACTGCTTGGCTTTGACCGGCCGGCGGCAAACGCCATGGACGCGGTATCGGATCGTGATTTTGCTTTGGAATTATTGGCTGCCGCTTCGATCTGTGCGGTGCATCTGTCGCGGCTGGCCGAAGAAATGGTGATCTGGTCATCTGATCGTTTTGCTTTTATCAGCCTGTCCGATGCCTTTACCACTGGCTCGTCAATCATGCCGCAAAAGCGCAACCCCGATGCTGCCGAGCTGGTGCGTGCCAAGCCTGGGCGCATTATCGGGTCGCTAAACGGTTTGTTGATCGTCCTCAAAGGACTACCGCTTGCCTATGGTAAGGATATGCAGGAAGACAAAGAAGGCGTATTCGACGCGGTTGATTCGCTGGCGATTGCCATTGCTGCTACAAGCGGCATGGTTCGTGATATGACTGCCAATAAAGATGCGATGCGCGCCGCGCTAACAACGGGCTTTCCCACCGCAACCGATCTGGCCGATTATATGGTTCGCGAACTTGGGCTTCCTTTTCGTGAAGCGCACCATGCAAGCGGTTCTATTGTCGCGCTGGCGGCGAAAAAAGGATGTGATCTTGATGCGCTCAGCCTTGCCGAAATGCAAACCGTCGAACCACGGATCAAAGCTGATATCATGGGCATTCTGACCGTTGAAAGTGCCGTGGCCGCCCGTACCAGCTTTGGCGGCACAGCGCCTACCGAGCTAAAAGCCCGCATAGCAGACGCTCGGTCGCGGTTTAATATTAAGGGATAAAGGAACTCGTAAATGTTGAAAAAAAGCGTGATTACCTGTCTTATAACCTTGCTTGCTATTGCTGGTCTGACGGCCTGTGGCAAGCGCGGTGATCCCTATCGTCCATCCGATGCACCGGCAAAAACCGAAACCGTGACCGAATAGTCAAACATCTTTTTCAAACCATAAGCGGGCAAAGCTCAGAGATCAGATATGTGTGCATTTAATCGGCTGGATAATGGCGAATTGGGTGTTGATGGTCTGCCGCTATCGCAGATAGCTGCCGCCCATGACAGCCCGCTTTATGTCTATTCAGGTGCCGGAATCCGTGACGCCTATCGTGATTTTGCCGCCGCTGTTGCGCCGGTAAATGGCAAAGTGCATTTTGCCATGAAAGCCAATTCGGCGCTTGGCGTTCTGGCATTACTTGCACATGAAGGGGCTGGTGCTGATATCGTTTCAGGCGGTGAACTTAGCCGCGCGCTGGCCGCAGGCATATCGGCATCGGACATCGTCTTTTCGGGGGTTGGCAAAAGCAAGGCTGAAATTGAACAGGCACTGGCCGCGGGTATTGGCCAGATCAATGCCGAATCGCCTGCCGAAGTCACCGCAATCAGCGCCGTTGCCGCGTCTATGGGCGTGGAAGCGCCTGTTGCTTTGCGCGTCAATGTTGATGTTGACGCCAAAACCCACGCCAAAATCTCTACGGGGCAACGCGATACCAAATTTGGCATTTCAACCGACCAGAACGAAGCTGCCGATCTATATCGTGTGATGACCGATGATCCGCATATTACCCCAGCGGGACTGGCTGTTCATATTGGTTCTCAACTGCGCGATATGGCACCTTTTGAAACCGCTTACACAGCTTTGCTTGATCTGGGTACAACATTGCGCGCCGACGGGTTCGATGTGCCAGTGCTTGATCTTGGCGGCGGCGTCGGTGTTGATTACGATCATGCCAGCCCAACTGATTTTACTGCCTATGGGGAACTGGTAACACGCATTTTTAACAAGACAGATTTCAAGCTTGGCTTTGAACCTGGACGGTCGATCGTTGCCAATAATGGTATTTTGCTAACCAAAGTGATCTTCATCAAGGACGGTGACAATAAGCGGTTTATCATTGTTGATGCAGCGATGAACGACCTGCTTCGGCCCACTCTGTATGAAGCACATCACACGATCGTACCGATAATGGCGACCGGACAAGATATAGGACTGGCTGATATTGTTGGGCCCGTTTGCGAGACAGGCGATTATTTTGGCCGTGATCGCATGATGCCCGAACTTACAAGCGATGATGTGCTGGCGGTTTTATCGGCGGGTGCCTATGGCGCGGTCATGGCCTCGGCTTATAATACACGCCCCCCCGCTGGCGAAGTGTTGGTGCTTGATGGCAAAGTGCATGAATTACGTGCCAAACGCACGGTTGAGAGCTATCTTGCCGAAGAATCAATCCCTACCTTTTGACACTTGTCCAAAGCTAGCCTAATGGGACGAATAATCGCCTCATAGCCAAGCCATTTTTTGTAATTGCCTACCACCAGTGTTATAAATGCCTATATGATTTGTGATGCAATCATATGCGTTAAAGCTAGAGGTAACGGTTATATGTCGGATAAAAAGACATCAATGACGCTGCATGGCAGGTTTCGCAACCGTGAAACCGCGCTGACAATTTCCTGTATTCTTGTGGCGTTTTTGCTGGCGTCATTTCAACATTTCGTCCTGACCTTGCCACGTGGCGAAACCGATTTCACCAAGCTTAATCATACCGATGGTATCGTTGTGACAACTGGGGGCCAGCAGCGTCTTGTCGAAGGGCTTAATCTGCTGGTCAGCGGCACCACCGATAAACTATTGATTTCCGGTGTTGGCAAAGGTGTCAATAAAGCCGTTCTGGTACAGGAACTTAATCTCAACGATCAACAGGTTAGCGCTTTATTCTGCTGTGTAGAGCTTGAATATGGCGCGCTGGATACACGCGGCAATGCACTGGCTGCCCGCGAATGGATTCATCACAATGGCCTGAATTCAATCCGTCTGGTCACGGCAAATTATCACATGCCGCGTGCCGAAATCGTCTTTAGCCGGGCGATACCCGATGTTGATATTCATCAATGGGCCGTCAGCCCAGACGCGCTTGATGTTGAACGCTGGTGGCAGGATCCGGTGATTATCCGTCTGCTAACCCGTGAATATGCCAAATATCTTGCCGAGATTATCCGTCTCTAGCTTTGGCCAGCATCAATGATTGAGCGTCTGATTTCGCGTGTCCGTGTGAACAGGTCTTCAAGCTTGTCGCCTTCCTGCCAGCGAATCGCGCGTTGCAGAAACGATAAATCCTCGGAAAACCGCTGTAACATCTCTAGCACGGCTTCGTCATTATTCAGAAATACATCACGCCACATCACTGGATCCGAAGCCGCAATGCGGGTGAAATCGCGAAAGCCCGAGGCTGAAAAGCGAATCACATCATTTTTAAGCTGCCCTTCAAGATCAACCGCCGTGCCAACAATCGTATAGGCGATCAAATGCGGCAGATGCGAGGTCAAGGCCAGTACCTTATCATGATAATCAGGCTCCATTCGCTCGCTAAGCGATCCCAATGCCTCAACAAAACTGGCAAAATGGTCAACCACGTCCAATGGCACATCAAGTGGCAGAATGATCCAATAGCGTTCGTCAAATAATGTCGCATGGCCAGCCGACGGGCCCGAGCGTTCCGTACCCGCAATCGGATGCGATGGTAGCCAATGAATATGCGGGGCAACATTAGGCGCCACGTCACGCATCACCGAACGTTTGGTTGATCCCGTATCGGTAAGAACAGCACCAGCTTTCATCTTTGGAATAATCTGTTCGCTAAGCGCGCCAAGCGCGCCTACTGGCACCGCCATAATCACCAGATCGGCGTCGCTCACGGCGTCACCTGCATCAGCAACAAAGCTATCTACAAGGTTAAGTGATGCTATCTCATCGGCAATATTGTCACCCGAATCACAGCCCGTCACATGCCCAGCAACCCCCGCACGACGGGTCGCAAGCGCGATTGAGGCGCCAATCAGGCCAAGCCCAATAATCGTCACTTTTTCATATAGAATCGTCATCAGCCCATCTTCAAAAACATATTTACGTTATCGCGCATAAATGCCCAGAATGCGGGCGTCGTCGCCGTGATCCACAATGCCATCGGGATAATATCCTGTCTTGCTATGCATCCTATGACCTGTATCGGGGTTTAGCACGCCTATCAGGCTGATGTCATCACCTGACGCATCAGGCAAAGCTGGTCCAATGATATAGGCAGGCGGTACAGCGCTCATATCAAACAGCGGTGTACGGGCAATAACAAAGGCCGATTTATCTTCATATAGCCAGGCCGCTAGTTCAGGCGAATCATCCGCTGGCACCAGCGCATAGGGTGTTTCGCCCTCTCCAGATTGCGTATCCGATTGGGTGCCCGATTTTGTAACAAATTGCGCGGCTATATCGGCAATTGTATCCGCATAGCTTGCCTGTAACGCACTTCCCATATGCCATGTTGCTGTTGGTGCCACATCCCTATGCACAATAAAATGCAGGCCTGTATCCTGTCGGTTAAGGCTAGCCGCCAGAATTTGCCGCCAAATACCAAGCAAAATAGTCCCTGACATATCTGGCTGCTGGCTGGCAAGCCGCCGCATCAACGCCGCTTCACGTCCCGGGCGAAAGGCAACCTTACCTGCTTTGGCGGCGGTCACCTTATCAGATAACGCCATCCGCGCCGCGATAAGTTCAAGGATACGGTTATCCACTACATCGATTTCATTGCGAAGGTCGTCAAGATTATCAGTCATAAACATCATTCCCAATGGCCAGCCTGAACTGTCCATACATGTGTTACAAATGGGAACTGATCCCCAAATGTATAAAATATCAGCTGTCACTTTATGGCTAGGGTGACAGAACCTGCAAGACAGATGATTTTCTAGAGGCGACTTTACGTGTATTTCCGGCAGGTGCATAGAGCATTTTCGTGGCCTCAATAAGCAATATGGCACCTAATGCTGGCCAGCACCGCTGGCCAAATCGCTCATATGAACTGGCAAACCGCAAAAGTGGGCCACGCTGAACAGGTGGAATGAAAACCACACGATGCACATGATTGACCTCAAAACCATGTTGCGTCAAAGCTGTTTCCAGCTGGCGGCGGGAAAACGGACGGCCATGTCCTAGCGGGGTCGTTTCACGATGCGTCCAGATTCCACGCCGGTTCGGTACCATCACCAGAAGCTTGCCAGCACCATCAAGAATACGCCAGCATTCATCAAGCAACCGCGTCGGGTTATCATCAAATTCCAGACTATGTGTCAGCATCAGCCGATCAAGCTGAACATCAGGCAAAGGC
This sequence comes from uncultured Candidatus Puniceispirillum sp., assembly GCF_963979125.1. Classification (NCBI taxonomy): domain Bacteria; kingdom Pseudomonadati; phylum Pseudomonadota; class Alphaproteobacteria; order Puniceispirillales (SeqCode); family Puniceispirillaceae (SeqCode); genus Puniceispirillum (SeqCode); species uncultured Candidatus Puniceispirillum sp. The sequence continues at coordinate 15,118 of NZ_CAXBVX010000016.1, read as the reverse complement.
AGATCATAGCCATTAGCAAGAAGCGTCCGTACCTGACCTGTCTGTGGCCAGATGACCGCCCCATGTCGTGCAGGCATCAATGCCAACGCCCTAGCTTTCGCAGCATCATCAATCATGTTCAAAAAAGGCGGCCCATAGCCAAAAACAGCATTATACGCATCGGCACGATGATCCCAGAATGGCCGTACATAGGAATCAAGCAAACGTGTAACGGTGACACCAAGCGGTGTTTCATAAAATGACTGTATCTGGACAGTATCGCGATACATTATCGGTCCCGATTCACATCTGTCTATTCGGTTTCATCTCTATGCTTCAGGTCAACCATACATGCCGCAGTTCATAGCTCGACAGCATGGATAGCAACGCCATATTAAGACATAGACATAGACATAGACATAGAATAACCGAAAATCTACAAGCAGGGCTAGACCGGATCAGTCAAAGCTGGATAACTGATACGCGATAGTCTCACAATCTTCATAGGCATCTGGCTTCGCCGTGCGCACCCGTAATCCCGTTACATCGGGTAGCATCGCCAGTTGGTCGAATAACGCCCGCGCCAAGGTTTCCTGCAAATCGAAATGCCCTCTGCCCACAATATCCATCACCGTATTGCGGATAAGATCATAATTCAGCGTTTCATTGACATCATCGGCCTGCGGTGCGGTATCGGCGTCCAGAACCAGTTCAACATCGATAATCACCCGTTGCGGCGCCAGTCGTTCGGCATCATAAATGCCGATTCGCACCATTACCTCCAGCCCTTGCAGAAGAAACCGACGATCCGTAATCGCTAATGTATTAACTGTGCGCATGGTCATCACCTATCTATTTGGCTGTCATAATCCGGCCATTATAATTTATCAACAATCCAGTCTGGGCTGATATCGGTTCTCTCAATGGCCTGCGCGACGCCGCCATCGCGGAACAATCCATAGCTGGTCAGCAAAATCGATTGTATGCCTGCCGCGCTGGCACCAAGAATATCTGTATGCAGACTATCACCAACCATGCCGATTCTGTCGCGCGGAATGTCACGCCCAGCAACCTCACGCAACGCATCAAAGGCCAGATTATAAGCTGGCTGATGTGGCTTGCCATACCAATATACTGGCACATCACATGTCTGCAATAAACGCGCTGCCCAATAGCCTGGTTCGGGTGCATAAAAGGTCGATTGCGGCGATGTCACATCTGGATTGGCGATATGCACTGGTCGGGGACGTTTTTGCAAGGCCGCTTCAAGCTGCGCCTGATCATCTTCCTGCCAATCACCCGCACTTAGAAAGGCAAAATGATCCGCGCGTTCCCAGAAATCGGCATCACCATCTTCATAATCGGCCAATGACAGCATGCCATCAAATAATGGCGCCGTGGCTTGCTTGCTTAAAATACCAACCTGACCAAAACCACCTGGCTCCAGAAAATCACGGATAAAGGCATTACGGCTGGACACAACATGATGCGGCGGAATCGGCAGATTCCAATTGGTGTATTTTTGCGCGGTCATCTTGGTTTCCAATGTCGCGCCATTCGTCAGCACCATGATGGTGACACCATGATCGGCCGCTACAGCCAGAAAATCATCTATGCCATCCACCGGATCAGTACCCACATTGATAACGCCAAAGCCATCAAGAATCAGCGCCTCAAAATGCGGTATAATATTGGTCAGCCGGTCAGCCACTCTTTCTGCGCCTGGTGCGGCGGCGGGCATAATGGGACGCAACGCTTCGTAAATGGTCAAGGCTGCATCCAGCGACAGATTGCTTGATGCTGGTATGTTAAGCGACGCAAGTGATGGCAACACGGATCTTACTTCCCTAGTGTAAAGCCACCGCTCCTATAAACACCATTGTTCAGACCTATCCATACAAGGTGCATCTATTCAAGTTGGGCGGCGGTGATAAATTGATCGAATGCCTCGCACCATATCAGCACTGCCGGATAAGACCTAGCTGTAATTCCGGCAGGAATCTCAACGCTGAAATTCTTATATGCTTTGATGGGGCTTACCATTATAGACGCGTCCTTTATTGCCAGAAACGCCGCTTCAGTTTCGACAAAAGACGGCGTCAGATATAAACGGTAATCGGGTCCGGGCGCAATCTCACCATCAAGCCAGATTTGCGTATCATTGACCATGATCTGGCCATCACCCCAATGAAAGCTATCTGATCCGGCCAGATCACGGCGGAAAACCCCCACCCGCTCGGCGCTATTCTGGCGCGCGACCAGACTTTGTTCATCAAGGCCGGTTTCGGCTGTCAGAATAGGTAGAAAATAAATGCCCAGCACAAAGCCAATCGCCAGACCTGCAGCAAATTTGAAAGCACCAAACCAGATAATGTGTCGTCGTGCTATGTCCAATAACATCGTAAACATGATTCTGCTCCTTTTGGCTGTTTTTTGTATCATACCCAAATTCATACTTGCGTCATGTTTGATGGCGTCACATTCTGAATTTAGGTGGCGCAATACCATTTAGCTGTCCAGACCTAGGTGAGATTTGATGAAACTTGCATCCCTTGAAACCTTTATTGTGGGCACACCACCACCATCATTTGGTGGCCGTTATTTTATCTTTGTGTCACTGGAAACGTCATGTGGCATCAAAGGGGTTGGTGAAATCTATGCGGCCAGCTTTGCCCCCGAAATCATCTGCACAATGGCTCAGGATGTTTTTGCCCGTTATCTGGATGGCAATGATCCCTTCCAGATAGAGCGCTTCTGGCGCCGTGCGCATGGGTCGGGCTTTACCCATCGGCCTGATATATCGATGCAAGGCGTGGTCAGTGGGCTGGAAATGGCATGCTGGGACATCATTGGTAAAGCGGTTGATAAACCGGTCTATGATCTGCTTGGCGGTATGGTTAATGAACGTCTGCGAAGCTATACCTATCTATATCCCACCGACGAACAAGATCCGGCACATTTTTATCAAGACCCTGTCGCCAGTGCCGAATCGGCCGCTTTAGCCGTAAAAGACGGCTTTACGGCGGTAAAATTTGATCCTGCTGGCCAATATACGGTATTTGACGGGCGCATGCCTGATCTTGATGCGCTGGAACGAAGTGAAGCGTTCTGCCGCCTGATTCGCGATGCGATTGGCACCAAAGCCGATATGCTGTTTGGCACACATGGCCAGTTTACCGCCGCAGGTGCCATCCGCCTTGCCAAAAAACTTGAACCTTATGACCCGCTATGGTTCGAAGAACCAACCCCACCCGACATGCCGGAAGAAATGGCAAAGGTCGCTGCAGGCTCAGCCGTGCCAGTGGCAACAGGCGAACGCCTATGCAGTAAATTCGAATTTGCCCGGGTTCTACAAAGCGGGGCAGCGGCGATTCTTCAGCCTAATCTGGGGCGCGTTGGTGGTATTCTTGAAGCCAAAAAAATTGCGGCCATGGCTGAAGCGCATTATGTACAGATCGCCCCACATCTTTATTGCGGGCCCATTGTCGCGGCCGCAAACATCCAGCTTGCCGCTTGTTCGCCAAATTTCCTGATTCTGGAATCAATCCAGAAAATGGATGGCTTTCACGCTGATCTGCTCACAACGCCGCTAATATGGGAAGAGGGCTACGTGATTCCTCCCAAAACGCCCGGTCTTGGCGTTGAACTGAATGAAGTCGTCGCCCGCGCGCATCCCTATACTGGCGATGCCCTACATCTCGAAATGGGCGCCAACCCCTATGATCCGGTTCGTGATCGGCTATTTCCAGGTGGCTAAAGCCCCCCAGACAAACCAAAAACCGTTATAAAATAGACCAAATGGCGATTCGACGCGTATCTTGATGCTATGCAGACAAGTTTAATTACCCGTCGCGGCTGTCTTTGCCATATTCTACCATGCCGAATACCAATGCAGGCTTGACATTCGGGGGGGACGGGCTATATTCCGCGACGCAATGGGATCGGGCTGAATATATTGGTTCTATTCATTGTGCGCTAGCGTGTCAGCTTGGGCAGGATAAAACATCCGGCAAACCGAATGACACTTTATTAGGTTTGCTTCGATTTTGGTATCTCCAGCACCATATGCTGGTGCCCATGACGAAGATTGATGAAGATAGATAAGGATTATCGCCATGTATGCATTGGTGAAGACAGGCGGCAAGCAATACCGCGTTGCCAAAGATGACACCATTCTTGTTGAGCGCATTGCCGCTGAAGAAGGTGATCAGGTTGTTTTGGACAATATCATCATGCTTGGTGATGGCGACAAAGTAACTGTTGGTACGCCAAATGTTGAAGGTGCCGGTGTTAGCGCAACAGTGATGCGCCAGACGCGTGGCCCTAAAATCATTATCTTCCGCCGCAAACGTCGTAAGAACCATCGTCGCACCCAAGGTCACCGTCAGGATCTGACTTTGCTGAAAATTAACGATATTGCCGAAGATGCGAAAAAACTAGCCGCACCGAAAGCCGCTCCAAAGAAAGCCGCAGCGCCAAAAGCTGAAGCGGCACCTAAGGCCGAAGCGGCACCTAAAAAGGCTGCGCCAAAGAAACCAGCGCCGAAAAAAGCTGAAGCAGCAGCTACAAAAGCAGCACCTAAAAAGGCCGCTCCTAAAAAAGCTGCCGCAAAAAAGAAATAACGATTAGAGACAACCAATATATAAGCGCGGTTCCCGAACAGCATCACAGAACCGCATGACAGATAAGGGTTTAAAAGATGGCACATAAAAAAGCAGGTGGTAGCTCCAGAAACGGTCGTGACTCCGCTGGACGCAGATTAGGCGTTAAAAAATTTGGTGGCGAGTCAGTTTTGGCAGGCAACATCATCTTACGCCAGCGCGGCACCAAGGTGAATCCTGGTGAAAATGTTGGTATGGGTAAAGACCATACATTGTTCGCCCTTACCGATGGAAAAGTTGCTTTCAAGGAAAAATCTGGTGGCAAGATGTTTGTGAACATTATGCCGATGGCCGAGGCTGCCGAATAGCCCAGCCAGCCGATACAGGCTGACCTATGTGGCAGCCACAAAATTTAGCAGGGGGATGACGGGCAGTTATTCCCCTGTTGCTTTTTAGACCTGTTATTTGAAGCCAATTAGGATTTTGACCTAGACTTGTTTACAGTTCAGGCCAATCACAGGATAAAAGCGTAATGCAGACCGCAGATATGATGATAAAGTCTTATTATCGTGGCGATAGATGAATGATGAAAGCCGGGTTGAATAGATGAAGTTTCTGGATCAGGCAAAAATTTACGCGCGTTCTGGTCATGGTGGCCCCGGATCAGTCAGTTTCCGGCGTGAAGCCCATGTGCCTTTTGGCGGCCCTGATGGCGGCAATGGTGGCCGTGGCGGTGATATAGTTGCACGTGCTGTAAACGGGCTTAACACGCTTATTGATTATCGCTATCAGCAGCATTTCAAAGCCGAATCTGGACGCCCGGGTGCAGGCCGTGACCGCAGTGGCGCCTCAGGTAATTCGGTGATCATGCGTTTGCCTGTTGGCACCCAGATTCTGTCTGACGATCAACAGACAGTGCTTGCCGATCTCACCGAAGAAGGTCAAGAAATCGTGCTGGCCACTGGCGGGCCTGGCGGCAAGGGCAACGCCTTTTTCAAATCTTCGACCAATCGCGCCCCGCGCAAGTCACAGCCTGGCGAACCTGGGCAAGAAATGTGGGTCTGGCTTCGCCTGAAACTTATTGCTGATGCTGGTTTGCTTGGGTTGCCGAATGCTGGTAAATCGACATTTCTGGCAGCCGTATCTGCCGCCAAGCCCAAAATCGCTGATTATCCTTTCACCACATTACATCCCAATCTGGGTGTTGTGGCTGTTGATGCCAAAGAATTTGTTATGGCTGATATTCCTGGTCTGATCGAAGGCGCACATGAAGGTGCTGGCCTTGGTCACCGCTTTTTAGGGCATGTTGAAAGATGCCGCGTTCTGTTGCATCTGGTTGATGCCACCGCCGATGATCCCGTTGAAGCGTGGAAAATTCTACGCCGTGAACTCAAAGAATATGGAGGCGGCCTGAATGATAAGCCAGAAATTGTCGGGCTCACCAAACTTGATGCGACACCGCCGGATTATGCCGAAGACCTAGCCGACGCCTTGCGCGCCGAAGGTGCTGGCACCGTCTTGCCTTTATCATCAGTTAGCGGCGAGGGTGTCACCGCCGTATTGCGGTCACTTATCGGCATCATCGAAGATGCAACATTTGAAGAAAATAAACCTCAAGAGGTAGAGCCATGGTCGCCCTAGAAAATGGCACCGTTCTGGCTGGTCAGACACGCGCCGCAAAGGACGCGCTAAAAGCGGCCCGAACTGTTGTCATCAAGGTTGGTTCCGCTTTGCTTGTCGATGAACAGAATAACGCAATCAATCACGCATGGCTTACAGGCATTTCCGAAGATATCGCTGCGCTAAAATCATCCGGCGCCTCGGTTATCGTCGTATCAAGTGGTGCGATCGCGCTTGGTAGCCTAAATCTGGGCCTGAACCAGAAAACGCTTCAGCTAGAGGAAAAACAGGCCGCCGCCGCCGCCGGTCAGGTGACCTTGGCACATGCGTGGATGACGGCGCTTGCCACCCATAATATCCAGACAGCACAGATTCTGCTGTCCCCCGATGATACCGAAACACGCCGTCGGCATCTGAATGCCCGCGCAACAATGACCACCCTTTTGTCATTGGGTGCGGTACCTGTTGTAAATGAAAATGATACTGTCGCCACAGCCGAAATCCGCTTTGGCGATAATGATCGGCTGGCTGCACGCGTCGCGGCAATGCTTGGTGCCGATATGCTGGTTCTGCTGTCCGATGTTGATGGACTTTATACAGTCAATCCACATGACGACAAAAATGCAGAACATATTGCCACGGTCACTAGCATCACGCCCGATATCATGAACATGGCTGGTACGGCAAATGCCAGCTATGCTTCAGGCGGCATGGTCACAAAGCTTGAAGCGGCACGCATTGCCACATCCGCCGGATGCAGCATGATTATCTGTAATGGCCGCGATCCACATCCATTGACCGCAATCGACGCTGGCGCGCGCAATACGATCTTTACCGCCGAAGCGTCACCACCAACTGCACGCAAAAAATGGATAGCTGGTGCCTTGTCACCAAAAGGCAAGCTAGTCATTGATAATGGTGCGATAACAGCCTTGCGCAAGGGGCGTTCACTGTTGCCTGCTGGCGTTACCACGATTGGTGGTAATTTTGAACGCGGCGATCTGATCGCTGTTGAAAGCCGTGACGGTATTGTCATCGGACATGGGCTTTCGGCTTATTCGGCCAAGGATGCCGCCCGTATCAAGGGGCATAAAAGCAGTGAAATCGAAGCCCTTCTCGGCTATCGTGGACGCGATGAACTCATTCATGCTGATAATATCGTCATGAATGATAATGGCGTTGCATCTGACGAGGAGCGGCAATAATGACTGAACAGACGCACAGCTTTGATAGCCCTAAAGCCCTTGTCTCTGACTTGGTAACAGCGGCGCGGCACGCCCAAAAAACGCTTGGCCAAAGCCCGCATGACGCGCGCCGGTCAGCTTTGTTGAAAAGTGCCGCATTGATCCGTTCAAACAGTGACGCCATTATCGCAACGAACAGCAAAGACGTGCAGAAAGCCACAGAAAATGGGATCAGTGCCGCCTTTATTGACCGGTTGACGCTGAATGCCGAACGTGTCGAATCAATGGCCGCCGGACTCGAATCCATCGCTGCACTTGATGATCCAATCGGGCGTGAACTGGCGCGTTGGCAACAGCCAAACGGGCTTGATATTGCGCGCGTCGCAACACCGCTTGGCATTATCGGCATCATCTACGAATCGCGGCCTAATGTAACAGTCGATGCGGCTGCTTTATGTCTTATTTCTGGAAATGCCGCGATTTTACGCGGTGGTTCGGATAGCTATTTCACTTCGGGAATGCTGGCTAGGCTGATGGTTGAGGGGCTGGAAAGCGCAAATCTGCCTGCCGCGAATGTTCAGATGATGCCTTCGGCTGATCGCGCACTTGTGGGTGCAATGCTTGCCGCCGCTGGTGAAATTGATGTGATTATTCCGCGTGGCGGCCGGTCGCTGGTCGAACGTGTTCAGTCCGAAGCGCGTGTCCCTGTCTTTGCCCATCTTGAGGGGATATGCCATGTCTATATCGATTCTGACGCTGATTTTGATATGGCCAGACAAATCATCGTAAATGCTAAAATGCGCCGTACAGGCATATGCGGTGCGGCTGAAACCTTGCTTGTGCACCGGGATGTGGCTGGCACCATGTTGCCTGACATAGCCACCGCCCTGACGCAAGCTGGATGTGCCTTGCGCGGCGATGCGGCGGCTTGCGCTTTGGTTGATACCATGACCCCTGCCATCGAAGCTGACTGGCGCACCGAATATCTGGACAGCATCCTGTCCGTGAAAATTGTTGCGTCAGTTGATGACGCGATTGCGCATATCAGCACATATGGATCTGGTCATACCGAAAGTATCATTACTGGAAATACAGACACCGCCGAGCATTTTCTTGCCCGCATTGATAGTGCGATTGTAATGGTCAATGCCTCAACCCAATTTGCCGATGGCGGTGAATTTGGCATGGGGGCTGAAATTGGGATTGCCACTGGACGTTTGCATGCACGCGGCCCTGTCGGTGCGGCGCAACTCACCAGCTTTAAATATGTTGTACGAGGTCATGGCAATACACGTCCGTGAAGTTTCAAAAACAACCATGCCCACGGTGTTTCACAGCAGAACACGGCTGAAAATAGGGCTTCTAGGCGGCTCGTTCAATCCGGCACATGCCGGACATCTGCATATGAGCCAGGTGGCTTTGCGCGCCCTTGGCCTTGACCAGATATGGTGGCTGGTAACACCGCAAAACCCGCTCAAAGACCAGCATATGATGATGACATTGGCAGACAGATGTGATGCCGCCAGTAAAATCACCAAACATCACCCACAGATCAAAGTGTTGAGTCCGGAAGAAAAGCGTCCAGACCAGCTTACATATAATACATTGATATGGTTGAACAAAACATGTCCACACGCGCAATTCATATGGCTCATGGGGGCGGATAATATGGTCCAATTCAGCGCCTGGCATCGCTATCGTGACATCAGCGCGCTGATGCCTATGGCGGTCATTGATCGTCCGGGCTTTTCCTATCAGGCGATCAGCGCTGGCGGAAAACTATCTGCCCAGCGCCTTCACCCTGCACGTATGGCTGGGCTTTTAGCGCACCGCACCCTTACCGATGCCAGTTGGTGTTTTATTGCAGGCAAACGACACAACGCCTCGGCTACGGCCGTACGTGCCAGCCTTCAATCGCCTATGCGTTAATTAAACTGGAAGAAATATCATCGACGTAGTATAATGTTTCTTGAGAATAATGAATATTTGGATTCCAGATGATACAATTTGCACTTCAAACGGAGAGATACGATTTCTAAAGCGCAACATTCATTAGACGCCGATCAGGTGTTAAATCTCATTACCAATTCCCTCAACGACGACAAAGCTATAGATGTTCAGGCCATTCCATTGGCTGGCAAATCAGCTATGGCGGATTTCATGGTTGTCGCGAGCGGATCATCATCACGTCAGGTCGCGGCGATGGCTGAACATCTGCAATTTAAGCTCAAACAAAGCCATGTCGATATCATCGGCATTGAAGGCATGCGTCAGGCGGACTGGGTTTTACTGGATGCCAATGATGTCATTGTGCATCTGTTCCGTCCCGAAGTTCGTGAATTTTATGGCATTGAACGTATGTGGGCTGATGGTGGTGTTGAAGAAGTTGTTCGGGTATCTGCCGACGCCTAGACGTGGCCTGTCGGTTCAGGATCAGGATATATCATGCGTTTGCATATAATTGCTGTTGGCAAAGGCCGCGCCTCATCCGAAGCCACATTGACCACCGCATGGTTGTCACGTCTGCCGGCTGGCGGCGAGCTGAGTGAAATAGAATCAAAATTACCTGCTGGCGCGGCGCGGCGTGAAGATGAAGCTGTCCGTATTCTAAAGCATGTACCCATAGATGCAGCGCTTGTCGCCTTTGATCCAAAAGGGCGTGACTGCTCATCCGAAGAGCTGGCAACCTTATTATCACTTTGGCAGGATGAAGGCCGCGCTCGTGTTTGTTTTGCCATTGGGGGCGCCGATGGTCATGGTGCGGGCGTGCTGACCCGCGCCGACAGAACCTTATCCTTTGGGCGGGCGATCTGGCCTCATATGCTGTTCCGGGCGATGGTCGCCGAACAATTATATCGCGCCACGGCCATTTTAAGCGGGCATCCTTATCATCGCCCAAGCTAATGTGATCGCCAAGGTTTGATGGCTTCTGTCTATACTTTATCCACTCAGCGGATTATAAAAATCTATGATTAAAGACACCGATAAAAATAGCCCTGTTGTTCTATGCATCATGGATGGATGGGGGCATCGGCCTGATTCGGCGCATAACGCTGTCGCGCTTGCCGAAACGCCTGTCTTTGACAAGCTGATGTCCGAATCCCCACATAGCTTTGTCGCCGCATCGGGTATGGATGTTGGCTTGCCCGCCGGACAGGTCGGCAATTCGGAAGTTGGACATATGAATATTGGTGCTGGCCGTGTTGTCATGCAGACATTACCTCGCATCAGCGCCGCAATGGCCGATGGATCATTGGCCACACATCCCAAACTTATGGCGCTTGCTGACAAGCTGATCAGCACTGGCGGTACAGCCCATGTCATGGGTCTGCTTTCAGATGGCGGTGTCCATGCGCATGAAGATCATACACTTTGCGTCATTCATGCCCTTGCCGCACACGGTGTCAAGGTGGCGGTACATGCTTTTACCGATGGGCGTGACGTGCTACCAAAATCAGCCATTAATTCTATGCCTGCTTTTCTTGATCAGCTTCCCCAATCAGCCATCATGGCCACGGTGATTGGGCGATATTATGCCATGGATCGTGATCATCGATGGGAACGCACCAAAGCCGCCTTTGACGCTATTGCGCATGGCATAGCTGTCGATGCCCCTGCCAGACATGCTATGGACGCCATTCAGAGGGCTTATGACCACGGCGAAAGTGACGAATTTATCGCGGCCACAATCATCGAAGGCTATACCGGCATGAATGATGGTGATGGCCTTGTCATGATGAATTTCCGCGCTGATCGGGCACGGCAGATCCTTGATGCCTTTTTCAGACAAGGTGCTGTGAACTTTACAGCCAAACCGCCTGTGATCGCGGCGGCGATTGGCATGTCATCCTATTCCGAACCGCTAGATGACTTTGTCGAAACATTATTTCCGGCAGCCAAACTCGAAGACACGCTTGGCACCGTTGTCGCAAAGGCAGGATTGCGCCAGCTACGTCTTGCCGAAACCGAAAAATATCCACATGTGACGTTTTTCTTCAATGGTGGTGAAGAAACTATTCTACCGCATGAAGACCGCCAGATGGTGCAATCACCCAGCGTACCGACCTATGACATGCAACCTGAAATGAGTGCTGAGGGTGTTCTGGACACAGCTTTGAACAGCCTCAGAACACAAGCACATGACCTGCTGATTATCAATTTTGCCAACCCAGATATGGTTGGCCATACGGGCGATCTTGCGGCCGCCATTCATGCGGTTGAAACAGTCGATTTTTGCGTTGGCAGTCTTGCCACCGAGGTCAGGGCACAAAATGGTCAGATGCTGGTCACTGCCGATCATGGAAATTGCGAAATCATGTGGGATGTTGCGGCCAATTCACCGCATACAGCGCACACAACCAGCCTTGTGCCGCTGATTCTTGTTAATGGCCCCGATGGGACAACGCTGGCAGATGGTCGCTTGGCAGACCTAGCCCCTAGCCTACTTGCCATGCTTGGTATCAAACAGCCATCAGCAATGACGGGTAATTCCTTACTACGCTTTTAACATTGTTCTATTGCTAAATAATTGCATGGGGTAAAAGGGGCTGTGCTTGCATAGCCCGAGACAGACTGGCACGATATACGCATAAACAAAGTACAGCTATTAAGGCCAATGAGCTGTTTACCGATAGGTTAGGAGTGCTTGCAAAATGCAAAGACCTTTATTTTCTGATTCCGCAGGATCTGGACGATCAAGTTTCGGCCGCGCTAATTTAGGCGGACGGAAAAAACACCGTTTTCTGCACATTCTGCTTATCTGCAGCTTCATTGCCGCAGGTGGTATCGGTATCTCATTGCTAACCTCGGCACGTGCCGATAAAAATGACTCTGTCTATCAGCAACTTGGTCTGTTTGGTGACATCTTTCAACGGGTGCGCGAAAGCTATGTTGATGAAGTCGATGATACCGATCTGATAGAAGCGGCTATCAAAGGCATGTTAACCTCATTGGATCCGCATTCTTCCTATCTTAATACCGATAATTTCAACGCCATGAAAGTTCAGACACAAGGTCGGTTTGGTGGCCTTGGTATCGAAATCACCATGGAAAACGGCATGGTCAAAGTTGTGTCACCAATCGATGATACGCCCGCCGCCAAAGCGGGCATCCAGCCCGAAGACTATATCATCGCGGTTGATGATGAATCGATCATTGGCATGTCACTTTCGGATGCCGTTGATCGCCTACGCGGTAAAATCGGATCAAAGGTCACTGTCAAAGTTCAGCGCGCACAGGATGAACCTTTTGATGTATCGTTGATCCGCGACTCGATCAAAATCAAATCGGTACGTTACGAAGTCTTTGACGGCATCGGCTATGTGCGCCTGACAACATTTTCCGAACAAACAACGCCCGGCCTGATTGATGCCATTGATGATATGTTCAAACAGGAAGATGGCGCGCTCAAAGGCGTGATCCTTGATCTTCGCAACAACCCTGGTGGTTTGCTAGATCAGGCAATTTCGGTCAGTGACGCGTTTCTGGAAAAGGGCGAAATCGTTTCAACACGGGGCCGTAATCCCGATAAAGGCAACCGCGTATATGCCACGGCGGGTGATATCGCCCGTGGTCTGCCGATGGTCGTGTTGATCAATTCTGGCTCAGCGTCGGCGTCCGAAATTGTGGCAGGTGCGCTGAAAGATCACAAACGCGCCTTGCTTCTGGGCACGCGTTCATTTGGCAAAGGCTCGGTTCAATCGGTTATTCCAGTGTCGAATACGGCAGCTATGCGCCTGACCACGGCACGCTATTACACGCCGTCAGGCATATCGATTCAGGCCAAAGGCATCGAACCCGATATCGAAGTTTTAATGGCACGAATTGAAACACTCGAAGGCGGTATCACGCGCGAGGAAAACCTCAAAGGGGCGCTGGACAGCAAATCTGAAAGCGATGAAGATGATTCTGACACCAAGCCTACACAAGAGTTCAAACAGGATGAGGTCGATTACCAGCTTGCCCGTGCTCTTGATCTGATACGCGGCGTTTCTGTATTCTCGGTTTTAAGGCCCAATTCATGAACCAGCCTAAAATCGCTTATGATGATCGTCCTTACCGACCTTGCGTTGGTATTTTCCTGCTCAATCAGCACGGTCAGGTCTTTGCCGGACGCCGTATCGACAGCCGCGCCGAAGCATGGCAAATGCCACAAGGCGGTATTGATCCGGGTGAAACGCCCATCGTTGCCTGTATGCGTGAAATGCACGAAGAGATTGGCACCAACAGTGCCGAGCTTATCAAAGAACATAGCGAATGGCTGAATTATGATATTCCATTGCCTTTGGCAAATCGGCTATGGCATGGCAAATATAAAGGCCAAAAACAGAAATGGATGGCTTTACGCTTTACCGGCACTGATGCCGATATAAATATTGCCACGGCTGAGCCTGAATTTTGTGAATGGCGGTGGCTACCTGCGGCTGATCTGATCAATCTTGCCGTACCGTTCAAGCGTAGCGTCTATGAACAGATACTTATCGAATTTGGCGATCTCACCTAATATATATAGGGGTTTTATGTTTCGGTAAAAAAAAGGGCGCTTAAAAGCGCCCTTATATGCGTTTGCATAACAGCTTGCTACACAACTTTTACAGGGCCGCTATCACAGCATTCAGAAAATCGGTCTCGGCTTCAGATGCGCTTGCGACACGATCCTTCAGGCTTGCCGCATCAGCAGTATCAAGATCCTCGGCGCGTTCGGCCAGAATGGTCACGCTTTCGCCCGACACATCAGCAAGGCCACCGTCAATCATATAACGATTGACGACTTTGCCGCCTTCATGCACTTCAACAACACCGCGATCTAGGTTCGCCAGCATCGGCGCATGCCGTGGCATCGCACCAAACAGGCCTTCTGATCCAGGTGCAACAACCATTTCAGCGGCCATCTGAACCATGATTTTGGCTGGTGTGACCAGCTCTAACTGTGTTGTTTCAGCCATAACGCTGTTTCCTTTGCGACGAGGTCAAACAGATGCCTTGTTTAGGCAGCTTCCTGAGTCAGCTTCTTGCCTTTTTCGACCGCTTCTTCAATGGTGCCAACCAGATAGAAAGCAGCTTCTGGAAGATGATCGTAATCACCGTTGATAATGCCTTCAAAACCACTGATCGTGTCTTCCAGACTAACCAGCTTGCCAGGCGCGCCGGTAAAGACTTCGGCAACGTGGAACGGCTGAGACAGAAAACGCTGGATTTTACGCGCACGATAAACTGTCAGCTTATCTTCTTCCGACAATTCATCCATGCCCAGAATGGCGATAATGTCCTGCAATGACTTATACTGCTGAAGCACCTCTTGCACCTGACGGGCAATGCTATAGTGATGATCGCCAACAATACGTGGATCCAGCATACGTGATGATGAATCAAGCGGGTCAACCGCAGGGTAAATGCCAAGCTCGGCAATCTGACGAGACAAAACAGTTGTCGCATCAAGGTGCGCGAATGACGCCGCAGGTGCCGGGTCTGTCAAATCATCGGCAGGTACATAAATAGCCTGAACCGAGGTGATCGACCCTTTGTTCGTTGTTGTAATACGCTCTTGCAAGGCACCCATATCAGTTGCCAAAGTTGGCTGATAACCCACCGCAGACGGGATACGGCCAAGCAAAGCTGACACTTCTGAACCAGCTTGCGTAAAGCGGAAAATGTTATCAACAAAGAACAACACATCCTGGCCTTCTTCATCGCGGAAATATTCAGCCAATGTCAGGCCAGTCAACACCACGCGCG
>NZ_CAXBVX010000015.1:0-28026 GCF_963979125.1 uncultured Candidatus Puniceispirillum sp. | reverse complement strand
CTAATCGCGGGCACTTCAGATATAGCTGCTTTTACAAGGTCTTTCGCACTCTTGGTGATTGTCTGAGCCATGTTTAGTTTCCTTTCCATGATGGACTTAAGCCAATTTATAAGGTCGTTGAACTGCCAGTTTAGCTGCCCACTGCATCCACAGCTACAGATAGACGAAACATAAATTTTGCTGTCATTTTCTATCATATTGCAAGATCAAGGCGAGGTTTCCAGAAAGGCCTGAACAATTCAATCTTGGGGCAACGATCCATAACAACCTGCATCCCAGCATCTTCAGCCAGTCTTGCCGCCTCATCATTACGAACGCCAATCTGCGCCCATAACACCTTAGCCCCAATGGCAATAGCTTCTGCAGCGATCCCGGGTAAATCATCAGGCTTACGGAACACCTCGACCATATCAACTGGCCTGTCAATCGTTGCAAGATTCGGGAAGACTTTAATTCCCCTGATTTCAGTTAGACCGGGGCGTGGATTGATTGGAATCATGTCATAGCCAGTTTCATGTAACACCCGTAATACGCCATAGCTAAATTTGGTCTTGTCCGCACTAGCGCCTACCATGGCAATCGTTTTTACCGATGACAGGATAGATTGAAGATATTCATCACTATAAGGTTCGTCGTGGTTCATATATTTCATTTGTCGGCATCCAAAGGTGTTGCGATATCGGCTTTCAATTCATGAGGTTGCAAAGGGTCAAGAAATGGATTGCGATACAGATTGTCATGGCTTTCCACCCCAATCTCCAGCGTACAGTCTGTTTTGGCACGCGCGACACACAGAATGACATAGCCATTATTCAACTGCCTATTATTAAGTGCCACCTGAGCGCGCTGATCAATTTCACCTTCAATCAGTTTGGCCGCACAGGTTATGCATCCCCCATATTTACATCCATAAGGCAGATCAACACCCTGCTCGCGCAATTCATCAAGCAACGGTTTCCGGCCTTTTACCTCATACGTTTTATTCTCACGGTTAGCGATGGTGATGATGCTCATAGCCATATATCGCTTGTACAATCGCCACCAGGATAGCGGGTTTCATGACAGCGTGAAGGACCATTTGGCTCCTTACCAAAATCAACGATGAAATCTTCGTTGATTTTCATACCACCATTTTCAACGTCACAGTCAATCATCAACATGACACCACCTTGCGTACGGATTTCAGGATAGAATTGGTTATCCCACGTTGAGAATAATGAGGTCGTGACATACATCCGTTTTCCATCAAGCGACAACTGGTACATCTGCGGACCACCTGCAACTTTGACGCCGTTTACAACAGGCGCTTTGCCCAAAAGCCCCCCCATCCAAACTTGCCCTGTCAACAAGGGATTATGTGGATCAGAAATATCATATTGGCGCATATCGCCGTGCAGCCAGTTATTTAGATACAAATACTTGTCGTCCATCGACACAAGGATAGCTGACATCACACCAGGCACAGGAATAGGCCATTCAGGATGCGGCTCATTCTCAACGTCGATGATCTTTTCCCATTCCCATTTTCCCTCTTTAGATTTCCAGAAATGGATCACATTTGCGCTAAGAGCCGCACCGCAAAACCCGTGGCTACTATCAGGATCGTGCATGAACTTAACTTCAAGCGGGATAAGCCCATCTTCGCCAAGATACATGGTCTCAATCGGTTCTTTCTTTTCAAAGTCCCAAATGTGAAGACGGCGGCCGTATTTGAGGTGCCCAACCTCTTCGAGGTCAAAACCTGGCATAAAGGTATTTGGTGCTGCCCATTCCGAGCTAACCATCACATTATGGCGTGGTTGATACCAGAAATCATAGCTGAACGGAATGTCACCCATGGAATTTTCCCATCGGCCAACAATTTCAAATTCCTTGTTTAGATGCAGGTAGCCGCCAGGTGCTTCACCCTTTGCATCGCCAAGAAAGGAAACAATGATCTCGGACCCCAAACAATGAACAGTGTGCGGGCCTGACAAATTAGTTTTTGATTTGATTTCGGCCCCATCAATTACTTTATGCAGACGTGGCTTAAAGGGATCAGTTGCCGTATCTATTACGTGGATATTATTTGATCGAACACCCGGTACAAGCAGATAACTACGCGACATGCCTGCGTCATCATGGCACGAGGAACAAGCATTCCATCCCATATGATGCAATTCATCACCAATACCCGGCATTTCAAGCCGATAAATGACTTGTGAATATGTTGGGCTGTCTGGATCTGCATCAACTGTAGCTAAATAGTCAGGCTTTTGAATACCAGTTCCCGTGTAGATAGCTATTGTGTAAAGGAGTTTTTCTCGTGGCGATTTTATCGCCTCTACTGGACTTGCATATCCAGGGCCACAGCATAGACCATCCATAATCACTTTCCTCTCTTGCGATCGCTTATTATTTCTTGTAAAATGATAATTACTTTATCACAAGGAAAAAATATGTATCTTGATCGCGTAACTTTAATTCTTGAAGTAGTTGGGCAAAAGGAAGTCGCTACAGTATCAGACATATGCGCGCATACTGATCTTCCTAAACCGTCAGTTTACCGATTAGCACAAGATTTAGTTACTACGGGCTTATTGGAGCCTATTGGTCGCGGACAATTCACCATTGGGTCACGTCTCAAGCGGATCGCACAAAGTGACCACTCTGATAGATCATTGCTTGATACAATTGCCCCCGCTCTGAAATTAGCCACCAAAAAATATAACAGTACATTTTTCCTATCCCGACTAAGGGGAAAATCAGTTGAAATTATTCATGTTGAAACACCCGATACTGGCGTTTCATATCTTCATCCCGGTTTAGGAAAACGCCCCTTGCACGCATGCTCTTGCTCAAAAGCTGTCGCCGCTTTTTCAAAAGATTTGTATTTGTCATGTATTATGGAAGGACAATTGCGCGCCTATACTGAATTCACATTGACAAATATTCAAGATTTGAAATCCGAGTTCAAAACCATACGCGAGCGCGGATTTGCAGAATGCGTGGAAGAAATCGAACGCGGTATATGTTCGGTTGCCGCGCCGATAGCCACAAGCGGACCAGGCGCCACTATCTCAATAGGGGCAACTGGATCAGTTCGCGTATTCACGTCAGCATTTCGAGACAAACTTGGCCCCCAAATAGCCAAAATTGCCCGTGATTTGTCTATAAATCTGGGTTGGGATGTAACACCAGATAAAGAAAACTCAACCTCAAAGGCCTAACCGCAACAACGCATATATTGGCTACGTTTGACGATGATAGTTGTTAGAATTTCAAATTTACCTACTATTACTTCAGTAGGTATTTTGCCTGTCATCAAGGAAAGTTTTAATCATGGAATTGCCCGCCCCAAAACTTGAACATGTATGTGATATCAAAGTTGATCTTGGTCCAATTAAAGAACTAGGCGATGGGCGTGGAGGCAGACGTCGAATTATCCCCATAGTTGGCGGAACAATGTCGGGGCAAGGTTTAACAGGCCGAGTTCTGAATGTTGGCGCTGACTGGCAAACCGTTTTCAATGACGGCCTGGCACAGCTTGATACACGCTATGCACTCGAAACGGATGACGGCGCCGTTATTGAAATCCTTAACTTTGGATTTCGGCATGGGCCAGAGGATGTGATGGCAGCTGTTGCCCGCGGTGAGGATGTTAGTCAAGACCAGTACTATATGCGCACCCATGCGCGCCTTGAGACAGGAGATAGCCGCTATGACTGGGTAAATCGAGCACTTTTCATTGGCACGGGCGCGCGTCTGAAATCTCAAGTGCTCATTAGTCTTTTTCAGGTTTTATAGAATAACAGGCACTTTATTCAAGCCGGTATCAGCTTTGCACCTTTTTTGATTAGGCGCGCCCCTCAGTTTGAATTCATAATTTAGCCACAAGACATTTGACGTGCCCCACCCCATATTGTTTCTATGTTGTCTAGTAATAAACTGATGTAATCGTTTTTGGGGTGCATTTGTCATGAAAATCACAGAAATCAACGTCTTTCAGGTTGACCTACCTCTTAAAGAAGGGCGTTATTCTTGGTCAAACGGTAATTTTGTTGAGGTGTTTGATAGCACCGTAGTTGAAATTGTTACCGATGACGATGTTAAGGGCTATGCAGAATGCTGCCCGCTTGGCTCCGCTTATCTTCCCTCATTTGCAGGTGGAGTGCGCGCTGGGATGGCAGAACTCGCACCACATCTAATTGGTCAAGACCCACTCAATATTGGCCAGATAAACCGCATTATGGCTGCCGCACTTCGAGGGCATCCCTATGCAAAGGCACCAATAGATATTGCCTGCTGGGATATTCTTGGCAAGGCAACCGGTCTGCCTCTTTATAGCTTACTGGGAGGCACAGCACAGGATGACGTTATTCTATATCGAGCGATCAGCCAAGACACCCCCGAAGAAATGGCGAAAAAAATAAATGGCTATGCCAATGAAGGGTATACGAAGTTTCAACTCAAGGTTGGCGGCAATGCTAATGATGATATTGACCGCATCCATGCTACTCGTGCTGTTCTTGATCCAGCTTACCTACTTGTAGCTGACGCTAATACCGGCTGGACAAAACATGAAGCGACACGAGTCGTTGGTGCTGTCAGTAATCTAGATATCTATATCGAACAGCCGTGCATGAGCTATGATGAAAGCATGTCAATTCGGCGACGGACAGCGCTGCCATTTATTCTAGATGAGGTGATTGATGGCCCAAACATGCTTGTGCGTGGTATTGCCGAAGATGCGATGGATGTAATCAACTTAAAAATATCAAAGGTGGGAGGCCTGACTCAGGCAAAATTGATGCGTGATCTATGTGTCGAAAATGGTATCCCGATGACAATCGAAGATACGTGGGGTGGCGACATCACCACTGCCGCAATTGCTCATCTTGGCCGGTCAACACCAGCTGAATTTTGCTTCTCGGCCACTGATTTTAATAGCTATAATACTATAAAGATTGCTGATGGTGCGCCACAACGTATCAATGGTCGCATGACCACTACCGATCTCCCTGGTCTTGGCATAACTCCTGATTTCAACATTTTGGGTGACGCTATAGCCAGCTATAGATAACCCATGCCAATGGTGTGTGCAGCCCCCTCACCCATAAGTTAAATAAAATTTATTGGGAGTGGATGGCTAGCCCCATCTATAGAACCGATATAGACTATCGCCTATGAACAATATTGATGAAAAACTTATGCGGTTAAAAGCCGAACAACGCGCCAAGACTTCAAAGGAAGAGCAAATCCACAAGCTTATTGAGAATAGTTCTTCAAACATTGAAGACAGAATAGCCACTTTCAAAACAGTCATGCAGACTGATCAGATACGGTTTAGCTCGGCTATCGCTAAGATGATGAAAAAATAAGAATTGTTCGTCTCTGTGATGCTAGAAGAACATATTTAGCGTCAACGTGACCGCATCATCATCAGACAACAACCCAAATGCAGAACTAGCTGTACGTGCATTATAGAACTGACTGGTTAGCTTTACGTTAGTGAAATCGTTGATGCGTCGCGACGCTTCAAAAGACACAAAAGACTGATCTGCTTTTCGATCCGCCGATGCAAGAAACAGGATATTACTGTCAGCGACGTCATTAAAAACCAGTCTTACACCAGCGACGCCAAACTGATTTGCCGCTGACTGTGGACGATCATCATGCTGGATTTCACCAATCAAGCCAATATCCCATACTGTTTCAAATGGTCCGAAATAGGTATATTCAATACCTGCAACAGCCGCCGCAAAGTCATGACTCCCTTGCAAACTGCTTTGGGTGCCATGCAGACTTTCCCACTTCAACAATGTGGCGTCACCAGTATATTGCGCTTCCAGTCCAACTGATTTTTGTAAGGCATAATATGGGCTTAATGCGCTACCACCACTGGCAACAGACAGGATAGGATCACGCGCAGTACCATAAAATATGCTGCCAGCAATATCCCAGTCACCAACAAAGCTGGTCAGTCGCGCCGCAAAGTCATCGGCATCTTTGCCATCTTTGCGCGCATACTGCGCAATGCCAACAGGTAATCCACTGCTGGGGTGGGCGTCGCTGTCATTGAATGTTTTTTCACGGAAACCAGTAATATACCATAGTTGAAGATCACCTATATCAAGATAACGCTCGGCAGATATGGAGGGCGCACCGAGCTTTCCCGATTTACCATCATTGGCCGCCGCATCAGACTGGTTGATAACATCAACAACATTTTTACTTTCAGCTTTACCCCAGAATTCTTGACGGTTTCCCAAGAAAATATCAAAGCCAGCAAGCGGTGTCCGTATATAGGCTTGGCGCGCTTCAGTGATCCGGCGACCACTATCTTTTTCGTCAGCACGAACAATCAATTCGGCTACAATGCGACTATCTTCAAAATCGTGAAAGGCATCAATCTTCACTTCAACCGACCGCCCTTGTGACGCTGTGCCATCCGCATGATCCGGATAGAAATCCAGCCGTGATGAAACCGTGCCATCTACCTCGCCAGCAAATGCGGGCTGTGCTAATAAAAGTCCAACCGCTAAACTGCGAATTGCAAAACAGATCATCGTGTTCGTTTCAACGCTGTTTTCTCAAAATCACGTTCAGTCATGCCTGTCTGCAACTTCCAATCGGCAAATAAAAGTTCAGTTTTCTTACCTGTTTGGTGATTTGTCATGACCAAGCGATTAGACCGCCAATATTTACCCAAATGCTGTTGATAATCTTCATAAAACAATGTTTTCAAAAGCGTATTTTTTCGATCGTAAAAATCAATTTTATGAACGCGATACTCAGCCTTATCCATCCACACAAGCTGACGTGTGTAACCACTTTTAGGATCAACGGGGTCATATTCGACAACAAAACAGTCAATACCATTCAAATTTTCGTCACGCAGATAGTTGTAGGTATATTTTTCAACTTCCTGACTGGCAATATCTTCATAGGAAAATTCACTGCCCATAAACGGACCGGCTTTGTTGGAAGACGCAATACGCTTAACCCGTTTCAATGCAGGCAAATATAACCATTGATCGTCCGAGTCTGCCTTTTTGGTATGTGATAGAAATGCTGTACCACGCACATCACCCGGACTGTCAAAAATAACCAGCGATTTATCGCCTTCATTGACACCTTCAAATGTTTTATTGCGAATTGCACGCTCGGTTGATTGACCATATTTATCCATTAAAATCATAGTCATCTTCGAGATTGAATCGCCAAACCCTTTGTCGCGGTTATCAGCTTCAATCGCAATTTCCAACCCCTTCTCTGGTGAGGCTAATGCCCCAGTTGTCAAACAGACAGAGGCTATGGCGACAAACATGGTTGCGGTAGCTAGTTTCATTTTAATCTCCTTGGACAACATCATTGGCTCAAGCATTTTGTGGAACTTCTTCGAGGCTTGTTACTGGTTCAGCTTCTTTTTTATCTTTATCAAGTGCAATCAGCAATGCGGGAAGCAAGGTCAAATCAGCGATCAAAGCTATAACCAATGCTATGCCTGTTAACATTGCCATATAGCTGTTAACGCCAAATGTTGATTGCGCCAAAATGGCAAATCCAGCTGTTAAAATTAGAGTTGTTACGACAAGCGCCGTCCCAACACCGTTAAAAGCAAAAATCACAGCATCATTTGGTGACAGTTTTTGTTCACGCCGCGCAATTTGATATTTGCTGAGAAAATGGACACTATCATCAACAACAACACCTAATGCCATGCCAGCAACGACAGCCACAGCCATATTCACTTGACCAACAAGTACCCCCCAAAGACCGAAGGCAAGGGCAGCGGGAAGCAGATTTGGAATCAAGCTCAGAATACCCAGACGCACATCTCTTAGGGCAACCAGAATAACGCCGCTAATCAGGAACACAGCAATAAGTGTTCCAATCAACATACTTTGGATATTTCGCTCGGATATATACGCAAACATGACTGTAGGGCCGACAGCTGTTAGGTCGAAATCAAGCTCGTCAGCAAGATAGTTTTCAGCTCGAGCAATCCACGCACGAAGTTCATTCGTCGTCATATCATCAATTGTAACAATAACTTGTGTTGATGATTTACTGATATCAAGCTGGTTATTCAAATCCAGACCGAATGGTAACGAAAGCTCGTACAAAAGCAGATATTGTGCGGCTAATTCACGTGTATCCGGTACCCGGTAAAAGGTTGGATCACCCGCATTGAGATCACGATTGAGTCTCTTGAATATATCCGAAATGGATTGCACATGTGTTACGACTGGCTCGTTATGAGCCCAAGCCGTAAATTTAGATACTTTTTCAATGAAGGCTGGATCACTAACGCCATTAGATTCCCCAGATGGCAAACTGAATTGCACCTGATTGGCACCTGTCAGATTAGCGCTGATCCAGTCAGTATCCTTGCGATATTGTGTTGAACTATCAAAATATTTGACAAAATCATCATTGATTTCATTCAACGGAATAAGCGCAAGAATACCAGCAGATAAAATAACGCTTATAGCCAAAACTGGCTTGTATCGCGAAGCAACAAATACACCAAGCTTTCCCATTTTATCATCAAGTTTTGCAAGAGTCGCTTTTGATTTTAGAGGAACAAAGCTAATCAGAATAGGTAACAAAACGATCGAATAGATCCATGCTGCCATCACACCAACGGCTGTTATATTGCCCAGATCATGAAATGGAGGAGAGTCTGAAAAATTCATCGACAGAAAACCCAAAGCCGTCGTCAGACTTGTTAAAAAAATGGGCTTACTGTTAACGCGCAAGCTATATAGCAGGCTATCCCGTTGACTATGACCTGCACGCATTCGGTTAAACATACTAACCAACAAATGAATAGAATCAGCGACAGCAAGTGTGGTGATTATTGTAGGCGCACTAGCCGATGGTGGTGTTAGGCCAATACCCATCCAGCCGCCAACCCCCATTGCAAAAATAATACTTGGCACAACAACAAACAGCACCAAAGCCGTTGCCATCAACGATCTGAGCAAAAGATAAGCAACAACCAAAATAACCAGATACATTGCGGGAACTAGTGTCGCCATATCCTGCATCGATGATTCCAAAAAAGCATTATTCAGGAAAATAACTCCACCCAGTCGGATTTTGACATTATGTTTTGCTTCAATGTCTGCGGCCATTTCACGGGCGGCAGCTGCCACAATTGCAACTTCATCAGCACTTTTGCCTGGCATCTGAATGGTCGCGTTAACTGATGTTGCCCGATGTTGCTTATCGTGAATTTTCCCTGCCAAAGCTGGCTCAGTTGAGCTCACATTATCGACCAGAGCCTGCTCATCTTCGCCCATAGACATTGCATCCATATACAAATCGCGGACAATTAGATCATCACCATCAACTTCGGTATGTTGGTAATTTGAGAGACTATCGACACGAATTGAAAAGGGAAGTTGCCATGCAATGCTGGTTAATTCCTCAACAGCCGCCAACACCTCAGGCGCATTAGCCTTGCCAGACAATGGATCAACAGCAAAGTTGACATTATCAATCTTCGTATAGGTCTGTTGTATCTGCTCAAACGCTTTAAGTTGTGGATTATCTTTGCCAAAGAAAACACGGTAATCATTATCAAAATAAAGGAACTGAGCACCGACTGCGCCTAGTATTGTCATCGCTGTCACAAGCCCCAGAACCAAAAACCTGTATTTCAGAAGCCATTCACCGTATGAACCATTTTGCTGTGACATAAAGCACCTTTTTTAAAAACTGATAGAATTACCAAGCATTCGGTAATACGCATTTATGAAGAAGTAAAGATTTAAATACCAAATGGTATTAATACCTAAGAATTAAGTAAAAACTGCTAAAAAATTAAGCAAATACATAAAAAAATTGACTAAACTATTACGGCACAGGAAAACTAACGAACTATTGATCCTATTACTAAATCGCTAATTGAAAGTAGCTGTTCTGTTGAAATACCCATTTTTACCATTGAATTCATGGCAATAACATGACTGCTCAGATACAGCGCTGCCTGATGAACATCGACGCCATCCTTCAACTGCCCCTTGTCACGTGCAATAGATAGTATTGATGCCAGTTTTTCAGGTTGCTGACTAAGGTAGGTTTTGATCAGAGACTGGCTTTTTACGCCAAGCCGATCAATCTCATGCAGACAATCACAAAATAAACACCCATGTGGTGACGCATCTGTGGCTGTCCAGGCGGTTATTATCTGCTCAAACCATTCAGTCAAACCGTGGCGAATATTTTCATGTGCTTCAAGACACTCAAATTTATCTACATTGCCAGATAAATAACATTCAAGGACATCATATAATAATCCGTCTTCATTTTCGAAATAGCGATATAATGTTGGTTTTGACACCCCCGTCATACGTGCCACTTGGTTTAGCGAGGTTGCTAATACACCTTGCCTCCAATAAAGATCTAGGGCCGTTTGAATAGTCTTGTTTCTATCGAATGAAACTGGCCGACCATGTTTTTTCTGGGCAGAAATCACTTCACACTCACTAAAAAATCACTACTAACTCACTATAGCTATATATGTGTTATAAATCATCAATATACATTATTTTTTCACCACGTTTTTAGCCAACATTCAGATAATATGAGCATTTAACAAGATGGCCGAAACATCATCACCACCAATCAATGAGAAACCATCATCTAAACTCTGGTTAATCGGTATTCGGGACGGCGTCAATGTTCCAGGGTTTGCGCTGATGAGTACCATGATCGGATTTGCCACCATAGCACGTGAAGCTGGTTTTGATATCTGGATGGCCTTAGTCACGACAGCCACAGTATTCGGCATGCCTGGCCAAGTTGCGTTTGCCAGCCTTTTTGCGGGTGGTGCCAGCCTATTATTAATTTTTGTGGCGGTTTCGTTAGCTAATATGCGCATGATGCTTATGGTCATTTCAGGAAGCGATATTCTTAATTTATCTGCGCATAATCTACCTTTCTGGAAACGGCTTTTATTAATGCATTTTCTGGCGATAACCAGTTGGGCGCAAATCGGTTTTAAAGCACATCAACACCCCCCTCCTTTGCTCCTCTCCTATTACATCGGCTTTAGCCTGACTATTTTTACCTTTGCCATGACCGGCACGCTATTAGGATTTTATATAGCTGATTGGATACCACCTGAAATTCTGCGTCTGGTGATTTTCGTGACACCACTCTACATTTTGTTGCTGGTCATCAATGCGCGTCATACATTAAATCGTCTGGCGGCCGTCATTGGCGGTACGCTTTGCCCCCTTATCTACCCACTTGCCGCTGATTGGAGCATTCTTATAGCGGGCGTCATTGGCGGGACATTAGCCATGATGATCTTTCACATCAGAGGACGGAAACGCTCATGAACAACCTAGATTACACAACAGCAGAAGCTTGGCTAGCCGTTTGTCTGGCTTGCTTAGGTACTTTTGGCTGGCGCCTGATTGGGGTTGTTCTGGCTGGTCGTATTGCCACTGACACCCCAATGATGACATGGATCAATGGGGTTGCTTATGCAATGGTATCGGGTGTTCTGATGCTTATTCTAGTATATCCGACTGGTATTCTGGCCACAACCGAGCTGGATCATCGCTTTATTGGCTTGTTTGTTGGACTTGGGACAATGATTTTGACCAAAAACCTATTTTATGCCCTTTGTACTGGGCTTGGCAGTTTTGCCATTATTGTAACCGTATTTAATTGAATAATTACATATATTTATAAATTCAATATAAAGTAATGATTGAATTTATCTTTGATCACTATCCCTGTTTTGCAAAACTGGCACGAAATTCCAATACCTTACGCCAATTTTTGGCTATGTGCGGCTGTCTTTTCTTTAACAAATCATCACCCGACAGAGGGATCGCAGGAACTTGCGCCTTAACCAGCTTAGCAGGCTTTTTAAAAAGTTTAGGCGTTATTCGTGTGATTTTATTAGCCGGCTTAGCCAATTTTGTTGCTGAACCCACAATATCTTTGTGTCGCGAAGTTGCGTTTGACATTGCGTCTGACATATTTGAAGCGGCAAGTGTTTTCAGCCCCATTTTAACCTTTGGCTTGGTTTGCGTTAGGGCTTTTGGCTGAACTGGAACTGGAAGTGGCAAATCTACATTACGTTTTGGTTTTGGTTTGGGCATCACCGTCGGCAATGGAGCTGGCTCAGTCAACACTGCGTTGACCAACTGTGGTGATGAAGGCAAATGATAATTTTCAGCCGCCATAACAGCGCTCACCTTGCGCAAATAGCGTTCATTTTTGTTTGGATCATTCGAATGGTAATGCCGAATTGCCTGATCCCAATTTCCGTGACGGTTTCGAAGAATAATCAGAAATGATGCAGCGTAAGCCACGTTAACATCAGGATTGAACATTTCGGCAAAATCGCGAAAATTATCTTTATGCCATTTGGTGTTGATTTGCATACAACCCACATCGACGCTGTTTTCACCATTGGCATAACTTACCTCGACGAATTCAAGCGCTGAGTCCTGATCTTCAAAAAACAGCCCCTCAACACCATCATTTACCGTCCAAGGCCATGATCTTCGTTTACCGTCACTATTAACACGTCCGGACTCAACCCGCGCGATGCCTTGCATAATACCTGACGGTATTGCATATTCTGCTTCTGCCTTTGCGGCCAGAGCCTCACAATCGACATCACGCGCCCATACATGTGGCGTCATGCCTATACAAAATATCAGAAATGCAAAAGCGCATTGAATGATGTTACGTTTTTGAAACATAGATTTTATGAGCAACAAATGTGCCAAATACAACGCGATGGCCAAACTGCAAGTAATTAATTACTAATACGCCCAAACACGTTCTTTCAAATGCCGTCAAGATTGATAAGATGGGCAATTCTGGAACGCGTGAAAATACCTTTCAAACGTGATAATGCTGGTGAGACAATGCAGGACACCCCTATTCAAAAACAATGGCTTGATGCGTTTGTATCACTGTTCAGTTTATGTAAAGCCACATCCGATGAACAAATCATTATCCTAACTGAATCGCATAGCCGCCAAATAAATGTCATGCTTGCCGAACTGGCTTTACAACAGCTCAGCCTTCCCTTTGATATTACGCGCATTGAAACAAAACCCGCTTCATGTGCGCCCATAGTTCGTTCTACCGGCGCATCCAATGTGCTTGATGGGCAACCGCATATTGTCGAAACACTCTGTAAAGCCGATTTCATTATAGATTTGACCGTCGAAGGCCTCATGCATGCACGTCAAACCTCAGATATTCTGAAATCGAGTGCACGTATTATGACCATTTCCAACGAACATCCTGAAATTCTAGCACGTTTGCCTCTCGACCCAGCGATTAAAGACGCCGTCAAAACAGCTGTAAAGGCCTGCCGCAACGCGTCGGAAATGCATGTTACATCAACCGCAGGTTCTAATCTTCGTGTTGTCATGGCCAACACCGTTACAGTTGGTGTCTGGGGGTGGACAGATCGCCCCGGGACTTTGGCTCATTGGCCTGGTGGTCTTGTGGTGAGTTTTCCACGCTCATCATCTACCAACGGCATTCTGGTTTTTAAGCCAGGTGATATAAACCTTACCTTCAAACGCTATTTTGAGAGCGAAGTGCGCTTTCACATCACCGATGACTTTGTAACCCATATTGATGGTGATGGAACTGATGCCCGCTTAATGCGCCATTATCTGGCTGGTTTTGGCGATCCTCTTGCCTATGCCACAAGCCATGTTGGTTGGGGACTTAACCCTCATGCCAGATACGAAGCACTTACAATGTACGATAAGGATGATCTTAACGGCACCGAATTACGCGCTCTTGCTGGCAATTTTCTATTCTCGACTGGTGCGAATGAATTTGCTGATCGCCATACGGAAGGGCATTTCGATTTGCCCATGATGGATTGTACAATCACTCTTGATGGAACAAAAATGGTTGCTGAAGGGGTGATTTGCTGATGCCAATCATTGCTGGCATTAACTATAAAGATAGTGGCGGTTCTGGCCAACCTATCATCTGTCTGCATGGAATTGGGGGCAACGACAGTAGCTTTGCCGCTCAATATGCTGAGCTTGGCAGCGATTTCAGAGTCATAGCTTGGAACATGTCCGGATATAACGGATCGACTACACTTTTAGATGTAACCTTCGAAAATCTCAGTAATAGTCTGATTGCTTTTATGAACGCTCTTGATATTTCATCTGCGCATATCATAGGCCAATCAATTGGCGGCATGCTGGCGCAGGAAATAGCCATCCTGCATCCCCATCGTGTCAGATCATTGATATTGATCGCAACAAGTGCCGCTTTTGGTGGACGTGACAATAGTTTCAAAACCCGCTTTCTGGCAACCCGTCTTGCCCCGCTTGATGCTGGCAAAACCATGCCTGAACTTGCTGAAGAATTTGTTCCTGAAATCACCGGATCGAATACAAGTCAACAGGTTCTAAAAGAGGCTGTTGCCGCAATGTCGGCAGTGCCTGAGGCAACCTATCGGCAGATCATCAAATGTTTGGTAACCTTTAACAGGCGCGACGATCAGCATCTATTGACCATGCCCGTTTGCCTGATAGCAGGAGAGATGGATCAAAATGCCCCGGCTACCAGCATGCAAAAGATGTCAGAGCACATTCCGCATAGCCAGTTTCACATTGTTGAAAAGGCCGGCCATTTAGTGAATAGTGAAGCAAGTGATATAGTTAATGCAATCATTCGAAATTTTTTATTGGATCAAGGATAGGCATATAGTGGACGATTTAAAGCAAAGTAAGTTTGATGCCGGACAAGGCAATCAAATAGACGCACCGATGTTTGATCCGATTGACTGGAAGTTATCCGATTTTGAGGCAAACCTATGTCGGGAAACTCGAGAACTTGCTGCCAACCGATTTGCAGACCGTGCCCCCAGCATTGACCGCGAGGCACGATTTCCAACTGAAAATTACGCTGATCTTCATAAACATGATCTGATGGGCATCTGTGTACCGGCTGAACATGGTGGCCGTGGCGCTGATCTTAAAGCCTATATGTTGGCCGCGGCTGAAATTGGGCGTTATTGTGGTGCGACCGCACTTACTTTTAATATGCATGTCAGCTCATGCCTGTGGACCGGTTTTCTGGCTGATGAGCTTGATATGGACGATGAGACGCGCGCAAAACACAATAAGATGCGGCAGAAGCATTATGATCGCATTCTGAATGATGGTGCCATTTATGCCCAACCTTTTTCCGAGGGGGGAGCAGCAGCAGCAGGCCATGCCGCATTTGGCACAACAGCGTTACTTAGCGACGGCGGGTGGATTATCAACGGGAAAAAGATTTTTGCATCCCTATCAGGCCATGCCAATTATTATGGCGTTTTATGCACCGAGCTTGCCACAGCAGATACAAAACCATCACGCGCAAATACAATGTATATCGCCATTCCCGCCAACGCCAAAGGGGTCTCGGTTGAAGGTGAATGGGATCCACTTGGTATGCGCGGAACTGTATCACGTACACTGATTTTCAAAGATGTTTTTGTACCTTTTAGCGAACAGCTTATGCCACGAGGTATTTATTTTCAGGCGGCAACAAAATGGCCGCATATGTTCATGACGTTAACGCCATCCTATATCGGAATTGCGCAGGCCGCATATGATTTTACCATACGTTATTTACGTGGAGAACAGCCTGGTACACCGCCCGTTAAACGCCGCATGTATCCAACCAAGCAACTTGCCGTTGCACGGATGAAGATCATGCTAGAACAAACCAAATCATTATGGTTCCAGTCAATTTCAGAAGCACAACCAAACCCAAGTCAGGACTCATTGCACAGGGCGTGGGCAGCGCAATATACCGCCATGGAAAACGCCAACGCAATTGCGCAACTTGCCGTTCGAACCTGTGGTGGTCAGGCTATGTTGCGCTCACTTCAGCTTGAACGTTTGTATCGTGATAGTCGGTGCGGTGCGTTGATGTTGCCATGGACTGCTGAATTATGTACCGACATGCTTGGCCGCGGGGCGTTATACCAATCTGGCGAAAGTGACTCTTGAACATGCTTCACTTTAAGTCCGAGTAAAAGCATGCGCCTTGATGAATATATTTCGGTTGCTCCCGATCACGCACATACACGTCCAGCCAATTCGATTGCGATCCAATTCGACAATCAGACAATTACCTATGGCGATCTTTGCTCGGCAATTGACCAGACAGCAGCCTATATAATTGCAGATGGTATGCTTAAGCGTGGTGACCGCATTGCCTATTACGGGATGAATAATCCAGAAATTTTCGTGATATTAATGGCGGCCGCGCGGCTTGGTCTTATTCTGGTTCCTTTAAACTGGCGACTATCTGTTGAAGAACTTACTTATCAATTTGCCGATTGCACACCATCATGGCTACTATTTGACGTTGCATTCAGCGACGACATCAATCAGATAACAAATAACGGTGCGCTCTGTCGCACTATTCCGATTGATAAGCATAGCAGCCGACATGGCCAATCACTGCGCCATTTACGTATGAACAGCACTTCTGGAGACCACATGTTTTGTGGATCTGAGGATGATCCCGTTTTGTTGGTTTACACATCTGGCACCACAGGCCGACCAAAAGGGGCATTGCTGGCACAAAATGCGCTGATCGCAAATGCTATGATGAGCCAGCACGCCTATGACATGACCGCCAAGGATATAGTCTTGAATATATTACCGCTATTTCATGCTGGCGGTTTAAATATACAGCCCCTTCCCGCCCTTATGTTTGGCGCACAACTGATTTTACATCAAAAATTTGATCCTGCTAATACGCTGACAACAATTTCATCGTCTAAAATTAGTTTGGTCAATTGTGTGCCTACCATTTTATCAGCACTTGTCACGCATGAAGATTGGCACAAAACTGATATATCAAGCCTAAAAATGGTTTCGATTGGATCAACCGACGTTCCACGTGCGCTGATCGACGACGTTCATGAACGTAATATACCATTAGTTCAGATTTATGGTGCGACAGAAACCAGCCCGATAGCTATTTACCAAAAACAAGAACACGCCTTTGCAACGGTAGGGTCAATAGGCAAGGCAGGCAAATTATGCGCTATACGGTTAGTTGACGAACAGGGCGTTGATGTTCCCGTTGGCACGAATGGCGAAATATGGGTCAAAGGCGATAATGTTCTAGACAGCTACTGGAACAATCCAGAAAGTACAGCTAAATCGCTTACTGACGGCTGGTTTCACACAAGCGATGTTGCCCGTATTGATGAAAATGGCTTTTACTGGTTTGTCGGACGTACCAAGCATTTGATAATTTCAGGTGGCGAAAACATCTATCCAGCCGAGCTTGAGCGTGTTTTATTCGCGCACCCTGATCTAGTTGAATTCGTTGTTATTGGCCGTGATGACAACAAATGGGGCGCCGTGCCCGTTCTGGTTGCGGTGCGCGACGTATCCCGTCCGTTAATATCAAAGCAAGAAATTCTCAACTATTTTGAGGGTAAAATAGCCCGTTATAAGATTCCCAAGGACGTTGTGTTTGTTGACGCCCTGCCCCGTAACTCTCTTGGAAAAATCATTACAGATAAAATTCCTGATCTTATTGCCTAGGCGTTTTGATAGGCGCCTAGGCATTTTATGGATAATACAAACTCAAGATTGCTCTCAACTAGCTTGCTACGCAAAGTGCGTTTTGAACAAATCTATACATGCACGGAACCCATTCTCAAAATCGCCATCACCAGTATGATAAACGCTTTCGAATGAGATCACACCATCATAGCTATTGTCGCGCAAAGCTTCTGCCATTGGTGCAAATAAAGGTGCCAATTGACCTTTGCCCATTTCGCGTACTTCCAGTGTTGCCTTTGGCGTATCAACCAGAACATCCTTGATGTGAAGGTGACCAAGATAGCCGTCTTTGATTGCCTCAAAGCCATCTGGATATGCCAATTCATGACACCAGCAATTATTGCCCGGATCCCAAAGCACCTTCAACACATCTTTGGCATCCAGTTCGTCAATCAACTTACAGGCTGTATAGTTTGAATTGACCATTGTGCCATTACCCGTTTCAACAACAAGCTGAACGCCTTCGGCACGTGCCAACTCAACCGCTGGAGCAATTAAAGGCGGCAACGTATCCCACGCCCCTTTAGCCACATTCCACTTTTCAGCGCCATTATATCCCCACAGGATTTGCTCTTTCTTTGACGTCATGATCCGGACCAAAGGAGATCCAAGTTGATGCGCCATATCGATAACGCGCTTTAATGCATCCATATGACGTACATGATCGGCGTCACCTGGCTTATTCTGGGTTGTTAGACCAGCAAAAACATGTCGGGAAAGACAGGATACAGGCTTATTATGCTTTTCAAGCAACCCTTTGATCTTGTGTATTTCCTGTGCATCATGATCTCCAACTTCCTTGTCCCATACAAATTGCAACTCGGCATATTCAAGATCAAATTCACTCATCACGGTCAAAGCATGATCAAGATCACGGCTGATACCATCACAAATTACGCCTAACTTCATCATAGTCTCCATTTCCTGACAGGCTAACGATGCAACTCTGCACCAACAATTTCTTCTAAAACACGTGTTACAACCCAATTATCACCATCTGGGTATTTGGTCTTGCCTGCATGGAACAACTGCATGGCTGTCGAAGCTGTATGCAACGGCACACCCAACTCTTCAGCCAAGGCCAGCGAAATGGTCAAATCCTTGTGCATTGTTGCAATATGGCTCCCTGTGCCCTCAAACTGGCGATCAATGATTTTTTGCAGTGCATTATTTGTAATGCCACTTGAAGCGCCCGATGTTGAGAATACGTTATAGAGTATTTCACCAGGTACGCCGGCCTTGGCAGCTAATGTTGCGGCTTCGAATGTTGCCGAGAAGATAGAACCAATCAGCGATTGCAAACATGCTTTTACAGTTTGCCCCGCAGGCGCAGCATCACCTACTTTATGAATGGTGCCAGAAATAGCCTCCATAAAGGGACGACAATTTTCCATTGCTGTATCATTACCAGCCGCCATCATGGTTAATGTACCGCCTTGCGCCCCCGGAAATCCGCCACTGACAGGGCTGTCTATCAAATGAATACCTGTCCCTTCCAGACCAGTCGCAATTTCAGAAGCTTCGGCCGGTTTGATGGTCGCTGTCAAAATGATACTTGTGCCTTGCGGCATATGTGCCGCCAACCCATCATCACCAAAAATAACACCCTTTGCTTGAGCACCTGTCATAACCATAACAAAAACAGCCGCCGCATCGGTGGCTACATCAGCTAGTGAATTTACACCTGTCCCGCCAAGAGCCACAAAATTTTGCATCCGCTTTTCTAGGGTGTCGATACCATGTACATCAAAACCACCAGCAATAAGATTTTTGGCTATACCGCTTCCCATATCGCCAATACCAACAATTCCAACTTTTGTCATAGACGTCTTCCCCCATATGTTTGTTATAGTCAGGTCTATATTGATGTAAATAGCTGTCATATATCAGACAGTCGTTTTTAATATCTTGAATCGATCGTATTACGGTGCACCGAACTCCTTTATAATTTCCATTGCCGCCTTTTGCATCGGTGCCATTACTGCGTTTAAAATGTCAATTCGGTCAAATTGATCTGGTTTTTCATTAAGCGTTTGACGTAAAGCAAAGCCAAACTGCTGACGCAACTCAGTGCCAATATTGAACTTGCAGATTGCGGTTTTTCGCGCAAGATCTGTGCGTACCGCGCTTGGAATACCGCTACCACCATGCAGAACCAAAGGTATAGCTTGTCTATCCATGCCTTTTAGCTGAAGTTCAGACGCGATCGCATCCTCAATCAACGTCAACATTCTCCGGTCAATTTCACTTTTGCTGCTCGTCTGAAGATGCACATTACCAATTGAAACTGCGAGCGCATCAAGCCCACTATCGATGCATAATTTTGCCGCTTCATATGGGTCGCTACTGTGCGATTTGGCGGCGGCAACATTCAGCTTTGAATCCTCACTATACCCAACAATTCCAACTTCACCTTCAACACTCACATCTGCCGGATGCGCCATTTCAACAACAGCACTCGTCGCATCTATATTTGCTGACAATGGTAAATCAGAGCCGTCAAACATAACTGATGTAAAACCATGCTCAATACCTATCTGGCATTCTTCAAGACTTCGCGCGTGATCAACATGGCATACAACAGGTATAGACGCATTATCAGCTAGATGGCGAAACATACGTCCCAGAACAGGCAATGGCGTGTGCCGACGACAACCAGGGCCTGCTTGAAGAATAATAGGCTGGTTAAGGTCTTCGGCAGCCGCAACAAAAGCAACAGCATCTTCCCATCCAAGCACCACAAGACCAGCAACAGCATAATGCCCAGTCAGAGCAGGTTCGAGAACATCCGTTAAATTGACAGCGGGCATTGTTAATCCATCCGACTATTTGAATTTGGCAATCATATCTTTGATGCCCGGAATCACTTCAATTTGCCAGGCATGTTCAGGTTGAAAATATTGTACCAGAGGTCGCTGGCTCAAACCGCCAAGGATGGTGAAATAATACATCTCATAGCCTGGTGCGACAACACACGGATGGTAGCCGGACTGGATCGCAAAAGTTGATCCATTGGTTATATGAAACGCATCGCCCTGCCCGCCATCTGCGGGCTGTAATAATTGCATGCCAAAACCGAAATCTGGACGGAACCGGAAGTTATACACCTCATCATGGCGGGTTTCATCAGGCTTGCGGTCGGTATCATGCTTGTGAGGTGGAAAACCGGACCAGCCACCCGTTCCAACAGTGAATAATTCAGACACCAACAAACGGCCCACCTTATCAGCCTGTTTTTGACCCAAGACATGCTTAATCTTGCGATGTGTCTTGGTATCATCCGAACCATATTGCACAAGGTCAATATCATCACGTCGAACAGCAAAAGGCGTCAACACCTCAGAAAATTGGGCACCAGCAACAAAAATTTCGGCAACATCACTTTTGCATGTTAAATGCGCGGTCATTCCCGTCGGCACATAAACCGCTTCAGGTTCACCGTCCCAAACATCACTGCCACGATTGCCAATCTGGTCAAAATGCTGGTCTTTAGTACCTAATGCAGAAACGGTAATGTCGATGCAACCTGTAGCTGGCACTATACAGGTCTCATAATCTGGAACTGCATAAGTGAAACTTTCACCTTTGGCCAGTTTGACAATATTAAAATAAGTCAGCGGCACCGATGCATGATGTGCATCAATAATAGGTTTGTTGGCATTTTCATGCGGTGGAATATGCATAATTTATCTCCATTTCCTTATGTAGCACCATATGCACTAACTGTAGTCTGCGCCATAAAAGTATCTATTGTATCTTTATCAGGCATGGCCGACGCACATCCTGGGCGTGACACGACTATTGCCGCCGCCGCCGACCCACGAACAATAGCATCATCAAGCGGAACGCCTGTATGAAGCGCGGCTAGGAAAGCCCCCATGAAGGAATCTCCAGCACCAAATGGCTTAAAAATAGAAACATTAAAAATACCATATTTTGAGACAGTTACTGGCATATCCTTGTGTTTTTGTTTACCTATGTGAAATGCTTGGCACCCAACGGCACCTTGCTTATATAAAACGAGACCAACATCACCTGCCAACTCAGTTGCATAGGCTAATCCAGTCTGATTTGTACCTGTTGCCAGCACATCGAATTCGTCATCATTTCCAATAACAATGTCGGACATCGACGTGAATTTTCTGCCCACACACGCGGCATCTTCGACGCTCTGCCAAGCATCGCGGCGATAATCAACATCAAAGACAACAGGGCAACCATCTGTATTGGCTTGGCTGGCGGCCGCAAAAACTGCTTCACGGGATGGATTGGCTGATAAAGCCGTTCCCGTTACAATCAGTGCTGACGCGCCTTTAAAATCCAACGACACAACATCTTCTGTGCATAACAGTAAATCTGCCGCACCGTTTCGGTAAATCACCACTTCAGCATCATCGGGACGGGTTTCGGCAACCGCCAAAGAATTGCGAGCCAGCCTTTCATGTCCCTTGTCAGCAAACCGCACATAATCAGTGCCAACGCCATAATGTTCCAAACGTGTTTTTGTAAAAGCACCCACTGAGTCAGCGGACAAAACCGAAACTAACGAAACGTCTTTTCCCAGTCGAGACAGGGCAACAGCTATATTACCCGCCGAACCACCAAGGTCAGCATTAAAGCTGGTTGCATCTTTGGTCTTGGTGCCAATTGGTTCTGGATATAAATCAAGCCCTGCGCGGCCTATTGCAAAGAAGCTACCTTTTTGTACCCGCGCCAACAATGCATCCAGATGTTTAACTGTTGGCATCAAAATACCTTTTTCTGCGTGTCGTGATTAGGGTCTTTATCGTTGGCTGTTTCGGCGCGTAAAAAGGCAAAGGTGATATCATCAGTCCCCTTCCAAGAATAAGGGTCAACACCGCATACAAGCATAATATCCCGCATATCACGGGTTGGCACGATACGCCCATCCCAATCCCATGGAAGTAATGAATTGGCGTTCATATAATGGTTGACCAACGAGCGACGAAACGTCCCTTTCTTTGCCTTATTTGGCAAACTTCTATGATGAATATACCCGTTGAATACAATCGCTGAACCACGCTTGACTTCAACAGGCACGCCATCATCATCGTCATCGGGTGTACCAACCAACTGGTTGCCTTCATCAAAATTTTTCGATCCATGCGGAGCAGTGTTATAAATCACACGATCCTTATGGCTTCCCGGACGCACCCAGAGGCAACCATTTTCAATAGTTGCATCATCAAGTGCAATCCATAAACCCGTAAGCGAACAGTCGCGAGTTGGAATAAAATGCTCATCCTGATGCCATGCCTGACCAGGTTTTCCCGAAGGCTTTATAAACAGCATTGACTGCATTGCCTTCACATTTGGGCCAATAAAATAGCTCATGGCCTCGGCTATACGCGGATGTGCAATATAATTATCACGTATCATTGGCGATACTTTATGAGGAAACTGAATAGTCAGTACGCGCGATAAAATTTCATTATCATCCAGATCATCATCAAGTAAGTGCTTGCTTTCCTCAATACCCCGGACAGCACCACGCGCGCCACGGCAGATCTGCGCCGTTTCAGTAATAAGCGCATCAATCTCGTCTGAACAAAGTAAATTATCGATAACGTAAAAACCATCACGATCATACTCGGCTTTTGCAGTCGCCCAATCCATGATTTTCTCCACAGTCTTGATCTAGTCCATTTCCCTAATAGGTTACACCATAACCAGCCTTAGTCAGAGCTTCCATAAGGGCATCATAACCTTTTTTGGCATAGATGAGTGGATTAGCCTTAATCGGATCCTGTTCTGCCTCTACGATCACCCATCCCTCATAGCCAACATCTGCCAGCCTTTGCATCACATCATCATAATCGATCATGCCATCACCAGGCACTGTAAAAACACCATCAAGCACACAATCAAGAAACGATTTATTATCGCGATCAATCCCAGCTAATATATCTGGCCGGATATCTTTCGTATGAACGTGATTAATACGGTTACCATATTTGCTGATCACAGACGCATTGTTGCCCCCAGCAAAGACCAGATGTCCGGTATCAAGCAACAAATTCACCGCTTCACCGGTATTGTTCATCATGATGTCAATTTCAGCTTCGCTTTCTACCGCCGTACCCATGTGATGATGCAAGGTCAATGGCACGCCATAATCAGCACAATATTCAGCAAGCAAGGTCAGATTACGGCCATAAGCAACTGCATCAAAATCAGCCAGTTTAGGACGTGAAGCTAAAGCACGGTCTTGCTGATTCTGGACAGTTTCAAACGTTTCCCCATAAACAATTACCGCCGCCCCAACATCACGAAACAATTCTAACTGTGGTGTTATACGGCGTTTTTCAGACGCTATATCATTCGAAATCATCGTGCCTGAATACCATCCTGATACAAGCGCCAGATCATGTGAACGCAACACTGATTCTAACGCTTTCGCATCACTGGGGAATTTTCCACCTGTTTCTGTACCGGTAAACCCCGCTTCACGGGTCTCAATTAAACAGGTTTCCAAAGATGTATCACCACCAAGCTGGGGCAAATCATCATTGCTCCATGAGATTGGAGACATGCCAAGGCGAACATTAAGCCCACTTGCAGACGAAGAGATTATAGGTGACGACATAGGCTATCCTTAACAAAGGTAAATAATTTTACTCAGCGGCCTCAGCAGCATTTCGACCTTCTGCGTTACCCGCATCGGCATCTTCCAGCAATTCGGGATAGCGCAAATCAATTCCTAGAAGCTGGCGTAATGCTGGACTTGCACTTGCCTGAATATCGGGATTCACACTTTCCAAAAGATTTTCCATAGGCTTAACAAACTTGGGTAGATATTGCCCCAGAATTGACGTGCGCTCAGCATCGGAATTGTTCGGCATTGAACAATGCCAGTTCATCCCTGTGAACAGAAGTAAGCTACCTGCTGGGGCTGTGACTTGAATGAATTCATCTTCAAAATCTTTTGTTTTTGGATAGACACCGCGCTTTTGAGAATGCGGAACAATACCTGTTGCACCATTTTCAGCAGTGAATTCATGTAAGCTTATAAGTGATTGACAATTCATATGAAAACTTGAATTTATACCTGCTGGGAATTCATCAATATCATGCATATCCCAATAGGGATAATCTACATGCGGCTCTTGGCCAGGTGCACCAGGCAATAAACGGTTGGCCGCAAAAGAACCAAGAATGAAATTGCGTCCCAGCACCTTTGAAAACACAGCCATGACCGCAGGATGTTGAACCATATCAACGAAAACATCCCCCTTGTTAAGAAGATTCCACACACGGCGCTGGAGATGGACTTTATCCGAATGCGCACCATGAAAATGTGTTGCTGCCTGCGCTTCATCCGAATGAAAATTGATGATGCGATTGGCTTCGGCTATTTTTTCAGCAGAAAATACAGACGGAAAAAGATAATATCCGGGTCCCTCAATCAAAGCCTCGGTTGCAACGTTAAAGTCATGCTCATTAAGTGTCATTGTGATGCCTCGTTATTTTGGGTTTACAATCCAGTCATGGTCAGGGTCATTGCGGAATTTCCATACCCGCTTCGGACCAGCCATGACATTAAGATAATAGCTGTTATAGCCATGTGGCACGCCAACTGGATGATACCCTTTGGGAACCAAAACAACTGAACGATCACCAGCTGCCATCGACTCATCCAGACTACGATCATCATTATAAACACGATGCATTACATAGCCTTGGGGCGGATCAACCCGATGGTAATAAGTTTCTTCAAGATAGGATTCATTTGGCAAATCATCAGTATCATGCTTGTGGGGCGGATAGGACGACCAATTACCACTTTCCGTGATAACCTCAACAACCAGCAAGCTGTCAGCTGGCTCGGTTTCAGGCAAAATATTGCAGACATGGCGGGTATTGCTTCCGCTTCCCCGCACTTCAAGTGACATATCATCTGGCGTAATCAATCGTGCCGGATGCGCCCCATCTAATCCAGGCGCGCGGCAAACAGCTATCTCGCATGCACTCTCGGCTATCACCGTAAAATCTGTATTCTTTGGTACATAAACAGCAAAGGGGGGTACCCGATCAAAAACCGAATTGCGTCCTTTAAGCAGCCCAAAATCTTGACCACCTGCTGAAATACTTGCTGAACCTGATAACAGAACAATACATATTTCAACATCATGATTTGCATCACCAGCCGCAGCTATCGATGCATCAATCCTTGATCCAGGTTGCAGGTCATAAGTAGCAAATCCAACATGCCCCCACCCTGCCGATGCTGGCGTAATGTCATGAACAGCTTCGCCGTTCAGATCTGGTGATACCAAAAGGTCAGCCATCTCAACTCTCCCTATCTATGTTTTCGATGCCAATGATGCGCCCTTGGCCTGACGTTTTCGGCCTTCAATATATTTAGCATGCGCTTCTTTAACGTCACTACGTTCCGAAACGGCTGGCACAGCTACATCCCACCATGTGCCGCCAGCTTCAGTACTTTGCGTCGCATCGGTATCTATAACAATCACGTCAGCACCATCACGATTAATCGCAGCAGCAGTCAGGCTTTCAAGATCAGCCAAAGATGCGGCCTTTACCGCACGTGCCCCCATTGAAGCGGCATGTGCAACAAAATCAATATCAGGCAAAACTGCATGATGTGAATCTACCAGCATATTATTAAATGCCGCGCCACCTGTCCCAGCCTGTAGCCGGTTTATACAGCCAAAGCCACGATTGTCAGTCACAATCAGCGTCAACGACACGCCCATCATAACTGCCGTCGCCAATTCCGAATTCATCATCAGATAAGAACCATCACCTGTAAAAATTACATTCGGACGATCCGGTGCGGCCATATGCACGCCTATACCCGCAGCAATTTCATATCCCATACAAGAAAAACCATATTCCATGTGATAGCCGTCAACACCACCAGCTTGCCATAATTTATGCAACTCACCTGGCATTGACCCAGCGGCACCTACAACAATCGTATTATCTGGCACATTCCGATTAACCGCACCAATAACCTGACTGTCAGATGGCAAAGCGTTATCGCTGTTAGTTTCTGCGCTAGTAACGGCCTCCATGTCAGCTAGCCAGCTTGCTGATAAATCGGCAATTTCACCAGTATAAGCCGAGGATATAACTAGTTCAGGTGTTGCGTCTGACAAATCGCCCAGCCCTTGTTTTGCATCGCACAACAAGGGCAAAGCATTATGTTTGAGCGCATCATGTGATTGCACATTTAAAGCAATAATCTGTCCTTTGATCATGCCGTTTGACCCGCTGGCAAAATCCTGCAGACGACTCCCAATTGATAAAATTACATCCGCTGTTTCAGCCAATGCGTTAGCCGCGCTGCTGCCCGTAACGCCTAGCGATCCAACATTCTGACTATGGCTATCTAACAATGCAGATTTACCTGCCTGAGTGCTAGCAACCGGAATACCCGTGCGTGAAGCAAACATTGCCAAATCATTGGATGCCCCCGAATAACGAACCCCACCACCAGCTATAATCAGTGGACGTTTTGCCCCAGCAAGCAAATCAACAGCGACAGCAAATTCGTTCTGATCAGCTTTTTGCCGCCTTATTTCATGCGTTTTTGGCGTAAAGAAACTAATAGGAAAATCATAGGCTTCAGCCTGCACATCCTGACACAAGCTCAAGGTCACAGGACCACAGTCTGCCGGATCAGTTAAGACAGCCATTGCCTTTGGCAAGGCCTGCATGATCTGTTCTGGCCTAGTGATCCGATCAAAAAAGCGGCTTACTGGCCGGAAACAATCATTTGCCGATATAGTGCCATCAGTAAAGTCTTCGACTTGTTGCAACACCGGATCAGGACGACGATCCGCAAAAACGTCACCAGGCAAAAGCAACACAGGCAAACGGTTCACATGTGCCAGCGCTGCAGCGGTCACCATATTAGTTGCACCAGGGCCAATTGATGATGTAACAGCCATCATCCGGCGACGATTATTCTGTTTTGCATAGGCTATGGCCGCATGCGCCATGCCTTGCTCGTTATGTCCCCGAAATGTTGGCAAAACATCTTTTGTTGAATATAGCGCCTCACCCAGACCAGCGACGTTACCATGGCCAAAAATTGCCCATACACCGGCAAAAGCTGGCGCGATTGATCCGTCAAGCTGCCTGATTGATTGTGCCGCAAGATAACGCGTTAGTGCTTGCGCCATTGTTAATCTTACATGTGTCATATCACTCACCTGCTTTGTTCCAGAATGCAACTAGATTTCCATATCTATTTGCCATGCTGTCGCGCGCGACGTCATCAGTCAATTCACCTTTAAACCAAGCGTCAGCCACATCAGCAAAAATCGTTCGGCCAATGGCAAAGCCTTTTACAAGTGGTTCTGTTTTTGCCGCTGCAAAGACCGAAGCCAAAGCATCACTTGATACTTCTTTGCCTAACACAATAATGCCCTGAATATATGGGACATGCGCACGA
>NZ_CAXBVX010000014.1:0-31290 GCF_963979125.1 uncultured Candidatus Puniceispirillum sp. | reverse complement strand
TCGGTCATGATCAAGCCAGCCATTTTCGGCTGCCGCTACGATCATGGCATATTCACCTGACACCTGATAGGCAATGCATGGCACCCCAAATTCGGTTTTTGCCCTGTTCAGAATATCCAGATAGGGCATACCCGGTTTGATGATAACCATATCGGCACCTTCTTGCAGATCAAGGTCAATTTCATGCATGGCTTCATCACTATTCGCCGGATCCATCTGATAACTTGATTTACCTGATGACCCAAGCGAAGCACCAGCCTTGACCGCGTCACGAAATGGGCCATAGAACGCAGACGCATATTTTGCCGCATAGGCCATGATCATTACATTTTGGTGGCCAGCATCATCAAGCGCTGATCTCACCGCGCCAACACGCCCGTCCATCATGTCGGATGGAGCAATAATATCACAGCCAGCATCAGCTTGCAGAACCGCTTGCTGACACAGAATATCAACTGTTTCGTCATTGGCGATTATGCCATCGCGGATGACGCCGTCATGTCCATGGTCGGTAAAGGGATCAAGCGCAACATCGCAAATAACTCCAAGGTCAGGGCAGGCACTTTTGACAGCACGAACCGCTTGGCAGACAAGGTTGTTACCATCAAGGGCATCGGTGCCGTCAGCATCTTTCTGTGATGCATCAAGGGCTGGAAAAATAGCAATAGCGGGTATCGAAAGGGCAACGGCTTCGCCAGCCTTTTCAACAAGCCGGTCAATCGAATAGCGGAACTGACCAGGCATTGACGTAATGGGCTCATCAATCTCCTGACCTTCGACAACAAACATAGGCCAGATCAAATCATCAACCGAA
This sequence comes from uncultured Candidatus Puniceispirillum sp., assembly GCF_963979125.1. Classification (NCBI taxonomy): domain Bacteria; kingdom Pseudomonadati; phylum Pseudomonadota; class Alphaproteobacteria; order Puniceispirillales (SeqCode); family Puniceispirillaceae (SeqCode); genus Puniceispirillum (SeqCode); species uncultured Candidatus Puniceispirillum sp. Next base: position 30,476 of record NZ_CAXBVX010000014.1, on the reverse strand, counting down.
ATGCTGGTCTCGGCCATAAGACGGCGCGAAAATGATTGCATGCGGTTACGGCGCATCCGCGTGGATGGAAATTGACCTCTACTCATGCCAGCTGGTTTCCGATATGGTTCATAATCATGGGATATATGTAAACAAACATGGGCCTTTCTGCAATGCGACAAAGCGACATCATCTGTTCAGTTGAGACAGGCACAAGGTCACAAAAGGTCGGTGTTATAACGCTTGACCGCCCCAAGGCTTTGAATGCGCTTAGTGTAGAGATGGTTACGACCATACATGACCAGCTAAATATATGGGATCAGGACGATGCTTTATCGCATGTCATTATCAAAAGCAGTGCGCCGCGTGCCTTTTGTGCTGGCGGTGATGTGCGCTATGCGCGTGAATTATTGCTTACAGATCCGGTGAATGGCGCGCTGGGCTATTTCAAGGCTGAATATCTAGCCGATGTGGCGGTTGCACAATTTTCCAAGCCGATCATTGCGCTATGTGTCGGTATTGTCATGGGCGGTGGGGCAGGTATAGCCCAAAATTGCAGCCATATTGTCGCCACTGATACAACGCGTTTTGCCATGCCTGAAACGGCTATCGGCTTATTTCCGGATGCGACAGCCAGCCTGTTTTTGGGGCGCTGTCCTCGTCCAATCGCTTTATGGCTGGGCACCACAGGGGCCATTATTGATGGTGCTGAATGCATGATGCTGGGGCTTGCACATGCGGTTGTCAAAACGGCTGATATTGATGCGCTGGCTGGCGCGCTTGTCGCCTGCAATCCTGATGAGATAGACGATGTTATCGGCACATTTCAGATTGATCCGGGTGTGCCGGGACTAAGTGCCAACAGGGCGGCGATTGATTATATTTTTGGCGGTGCAAAGGCCGAAGATATGGTCATCCGTGCCAGCGATATGGCGCGTATCAAGGGTGATGCCTTTGCTGCCAACATCCACAACTTGCTGACAACGCGCTGTCCAGTTTCAATAAAGTTGTTCATCCATTTGCTGACCTTGTCCGACATGCTTGATGGCGTGGACGCTGCGCTTGATCTTGATTTCAAGCTTGCGCTCAAGATGATGCGCCGCCCTGATCTGTCTGAAGGCATCCGGGCCGTGCTGGTTGATAAGGATCATGCGCCTATATGGTCACCAGCGACACTGGCCGAGGTTTCGGATCACATGATCGCCGATATCTTTAACCATGAGGGGCTTCCTGCCTTGCGTTAGACAGGGCTTCAATCTAGATTGTCGGTGTTGACATGCTGTCCCATTGATGTAATCGCATATCTCTTTACCCAGATTTGCCAGATCTGATTACGAATAAACCATACCAAGGAAATTTTGATGCGTCTTAGCCAGTATTTTCTCCCTCTTTTAAAAGAAACTCCGAAAGAAGCGCAAATCGCGTCACATCGTTTGATGTTGCGTGCGGGCATGGTGCAACAGTCAAGCGCGGGTATTTATTCCTGGTTACCGCTTGGCAAGCGCGTTCTTGATAAAATTGAAAATATTGTTCGTGAAGAACAAAACCGGGCAGGTGCCTTGGAAATTCTGATGCCAACCATTCAGCCAGCCGAGTTATGGCAGGAATCTGGTCGGTATGACGATTATGGTGCCGAGATGTTGCGCATTGTTGATCGGCATGACCGCAACATGCTTTACGGACCAACGAACGAAGAACAGATCACCGATATTTTTCGGGCACATGTGCGAAGCTACAAGGCACTACCGCTAAATATGTATCATATCCAGTGGAAATTCCGTGATGAAGTGCGTCCACGCTTTGGGATTATGCGGGGACGTGAATTTCTGATGAAGGATGCCTATTCTTTTGATCTTGATGGCGATAAGGCACGCGCGGCTTATAACCGGATGTTTGTGTCCTATCTCAAAACCTTTGCGCGCATGGGTTTGACAGCTATTCCGATGGAGGCTGATACAGGTCCTATTGGCGGCGATATGAGTCACGAATTCATCATTCTGGCCGAAACAGGCGAAAGCGGCGTCTTTTTTCACAAAGACTGGATGAATATCAATCTGGATGCTGACATTGACTACAATACTGACTTACAGCCGTTTGTTGATAAATTTACCAGCCTCTATGCACGTGCTGATGACATGCATGATCCGGAAAACTGTCCGGTACCGTCGGATGATCTGATGTCTTTGCGTGGCATTGAGATTGGCCATATTTTTTACTTTGGCACCAAATATTCTGAAACTATGGGTGCCACGGTCAGTGGCCCCGATGGCAAGCCTGTGCCTGTTCACATGGGCTCTTATGGTATTGGTGTCTCGCGGCTTGTTGGCGGCATTATCGAAGCCAGTCATGATGACAAGGGCATCATCTGGCCAGATGCGGTGGCGCCTTTTGGTGTTGCCATCATCAATCTAAAACCTGGTGATGCCATATGTGATGCCCAAGCAGATCAACTTTACCAACAATTTGATAATGCGGGACTGGAACCGTTACTTGATGATCGCAATGACCGCCCCGGTGCCAAGATGGCAAGCATGGATCTGATCGGTATTCCGTGGCAAATCGTTGTTGGCCCCCGCGGTATGGAACATAACATGGTCGAACTAAAAAGGCGCAAAACAGGCGAAACTGCCGAAATGTCGCCAGATTCTGCTGTTACCAAAATCTTAAATGGATAATTGTTTTTCAAAATGTCGAACGTCCTTCTGCTAACGTCTATATTGGGAACTGTTTAATGGCTTTATTTTTCTCTCCGGTCGAACGGATGCTTGCAATGCGTTATATGCGGGCGCGTCGGGCTGAGGGGTTTATCTCGGTCATAGCGTGGTTTTCACTAGCCGGTATTACGCTAGGGGTCGCCACATTGATTATCGTTATGTCGGTGATGAATGGATTTCGCGCCGAACTTGTTGATCGCATTCTTGGCCTTAATGGCCATGTAGCTATTTACAGTACCGCAGGCAACGGCATCAAAGATTACGATAATTTGGCTCTGTCTATCACTGAAATGCCTGGCGTTATTGCTGTCACACCTCAGATCGAAGGTCAGGTTATGGCGACCAAGAACGCAGTCAACCTTGGTGCCGTCATTCGGGGGGTGCGCTGGTCAGACTTGGCTGCTCGCAAACCGTTATGGGAATCGCTTAATGAAAAGGCAATTGCCAGCTTTCGTGATGAAGGCGGGGTGCTGATCGGTAAAACTATGGCGTTCAAGACGGGTATTGCCCCGGGGGGCACGATAACGCTAACCACCGCGCGTGGTAAGGCCACGGCATTTGGCACCTTGCCAACACGCCGAAGTTTTAAAGTAGCAGGCGTTTTTGATGTTGGCATGCATGAATATGATACCAGCTTCATCTTCATGCCGCTTGACGTAGCTGGGGATTTTCTTGGCTTGCCTACATCGGTCTCAGGACTTGAAATCTATGTTGATGATCCACAAAATATCGCATTTTACCGAACCGCTATTGCCAGCACGCTTGCCAAAGACCTGCGCGCCTTTGATTGGCTGGACAGGAACAAAAGCTTTTTGAACGCGCTTGCTGTCGAACGCAATGTCATGTTTCTTATCCTGACGCTTATCATCCTTGTCGCGGCTTTTAATATCGTGTCATCAATGATTATGTTGGTGCGTTCAAAGAATGCCGATATTGCCGTATTACGGACAATGGGGGCAAGCGGCGGGTCAATTTTGCGGGTTTTCCTGATGACAGGTGCCAGCATTGGCGTTGTTGGCACGGCCATCGGATCGGTTCTTGGGATGCTGTTTTGCTGGAAAATAGATGCCATAAAACAGTTTCTCGAGGGTATATCAGGTGCCGAATTATTCGCTGCCGAAATTTATTTTCTGTCCAATTTGCCCGCTAAAGTCGATCCACAGGAAGTGTTGATGGTGATTGTAATGGCGATCACATTATCTTTCTTGGCCAGCCTGTATCCAGCATGGCGTGCGACGCGTATCGCCCCAGCCGAGGCATTGCGCTATGAATAAGAATGAACAAAGCCGTATGCCCATGCTATCGCTTGACAAGGTGACAAAGCATTTCACACAAGGTGATAACAAACTGGAAATCTTGAGTGATGCTAGCTTAACCGTTGCATCAGGCGAAATGAAAGCGCTCATAGGCCCTTCGGGGTCGGGCAAATCAACCTTGCTGAATATCGCGGGGCTTCTTGACACACCGACCAGTGGCACCGTGACTATTGCTGGTCAGCAAACAGACAAGCTTGGCCGCCGAAAGCGTGGTCAGCTTCGCCGCTCGCACATTGGTTTTGTTTTTCAGTTCCACCGCTTGCTTCCTGAATTTTCAGCACTGGAAAACATCATGATTCCGCAAATGCTGAACGGCCTTAGTCGTGACGAAGCCGCCGCCCGCGCTGAACAATTATTGCAGATGGTTGGCCTTGTAAACCGCGATAGCCATCGTCCGGGCTTGCTATCAGGTGGTGAACAGCAACGTGTTGCTATTGCGCGTTCGGTGGCAAATGCGCCGCGTGTCCTTCTGGCTGACGAGCCAACAGGCAATCTTGATCCGGTAACAGCGGCAAGTGTTTTTGAACATCTATCGGCTATTGTACATGGCACGAATACAGCGGCCTTGGTTGTTACGCATAATCAGCAATTAGCGCATGAAATGGACAGCATTCTGACGCTTAAAAACGGTGTCATCGAAACTATCAACTGATCTTTGTTCCAGTTTTTTGAATAAAATTTACACAACCTTATTTCCACGCATTGCACTTACGTGACTATGGTTTATGCTGGGGTTTATGCTGATCCCTTCAGCCGTGAAACAGGTGTTAAATGCCCGCCAATTTTGTTCATCTTCGTCTTCATACAGCCTATTCACTGGCTGAGTCTACTCTACGAATCAAAAACCTTGCGCGCCTTGTGGCCGAAGATAAACAACCAGCCGCCGCGATCACCGATACCAACAATATGTTTGGCGCTCTCGAGTTTTCACAGAGTATGGCTAATCTAGGTGTTCAACCTATCATGGGCGCACAGCTAAACATAAGTGACAACCAAGGCGTAGGTGAGGTTGTTTTGTTGGCACAGAATGAAACTGGCTACGTCAATCTTTCCCATCTATTGTCTGATGCCTTGCTGAATTCAGAAGCAAACACTGATCCACAATGTAGTTTTGAGGCTTTGGCGGCGCGTGCTGAGGGGCTGATTTTGCTATCGGGTGGTGTGATGGATGGCTTTGTTGGTTTGCCTGCATCTGACGGGCGCCAAGCACTGGCTAAAGCACGACTGGAATCCTTGCATTCAATCATGCAGGGGCGTGTCTATATCGAATTGCAAAGACATGGCTTGGGTGCCGAACAGGTTGCTGAACCTATTCTTGTTGAATTGGCGGATAAACTCGATTTGCCATTGGTTGCCACAAATGATTGCCGCTTTGATACACCAAAGATGGCTGGGCCACATGATGCGCTTGTTTGTGTTGGTACAGGGCGCAAGGTTTCAGAAGATAATCGGTTAAAATATTCACCAAACCATTACTTTAAATCAGCAAAACAAATGACTGATTTATTTATAGATATTCCAGAAGCTATTACTAATAGTGTAATCATCGCTAAGCGATGTAGCTATATGTCACCTGAGCGGGCGCCAATCCTGCCCCCATTCACGTCTAAGACAGGTAATACCGAAGATGTCGAACTTGCACGGCAGGCAGAAACTGGTCTTGCCATGCGGCTAGAACGCCACGTTTATAATGACAACATGGATGCCGCCACAAAAATCGAAATCGCCAAACCTTATCAAGACCGTTTGGCATTTGAACTCGGTGTTATCAACCAGATGGGATTTCCGGGATATTTTTTAATCGTTGCTGATTTTATTCAATGGGCTAAAAACGCCAATATTCCGGTTGGGCCTGGGCGGGGATCAGGTGCTGGCTCGGTCGTTGCATGGTCGTTATCTATTACTGATCTTGATCCGCTTCGCTGGGGATTGCTTTTTGAACGGTTTTTGAATCCTGAACGTGTATCGATGCCTGATTTCGATATCGATTTCTGTCAGGATAGGCGTGATGAGGTCATCACATATGTTCAGGAAAAATACGGCAAAGACCGCGTTGCCCAGATCATAACTTTTGGATCGTTGCAAGCACGCGCCGCTTTGCGCGATGTGGGGCGCGTTCTTGAAATGCCCTATGGACAGGTTGACCGTATCGCTAAACTGATACCGAATAATCCGGCTAACCCAACCACAATAGCACAGGCACTTGAAAGCGAAGCTGATTTACGTGCTGAGCGCAATCAGGATGAACAGGTCGCTGATCTGATCGATATGTCTTTGTCGCTTGAAGGTCTTTATAGACACGCATCGACCCATGCGGCTGGCTTGGTCATTGGTGATCGTCCTCTGGCTGATCTTGTGCCTTTATATCGTGATCCCCGCTCAGACATGCCGGTAACTCAGTTCAACATGAAATGGGTTGAAAAGGCTGGTCTTGTTAAATTTGACTTCTTGGGACTTAAAACGCTGACAGTTCTGCAGCGGGCGGTTGAATTCATCGCCCAGCGCGGCATTGACATCGATCTGGAAGCCATACCGCTTGATGATGCCAAAACCTTTGAGATGCTATCGGCTGGTGACACAGTGGGTGTGTTCCAGCTTGAATCAGCAGGTATGCGGGATGTTTTGCGCGGCCTGAAACCTGACCGTTTTGAAGACATTATCGCTGTTGTGGCGCTCTATCGTCCGGGGCCAATGGAAAATATCCCTGATTATGTTGCACGTAAACATGATCCATCGCAGATCACCTATATGCATCCTGATCTTGAGCCGGTTTTGAAAGAAACTTACGGCATCATGATTTATCAGGAACAGGTACAGCAAGCGGCGCAGGTGTTGGCTGGCTATACATTAGGTGCTGCCGATATTTTACGACGTGCGATGGGCAAAAAAATCAAAGCCGAAATGGATGACCAGCGTGCAACCTTTGTTAATGGCGCGGTTGATAATCAAATATCGGAAAAACTGGCTTCCGACATATTTGACACGATCGCCGCTTTTGCTGGATATGGGTTTAATAAATCCCACGCCGCGGCCTATGCGCTTGTGTCATATCAAACGGCCTATCTGAAAGCGAATTATCCCGTCGAGTTTCTGGCCGCGTCTATGGCACTTGATGCGGGTAATACCGAAAAGCTGGCTGTATTCCGTCAGGAATGTCAACAAAAGGGCATTACCATCAAGCCGCCTTGCGTCAATTACTCCTTTGCCAGTTTTCGTGTTGAGCCTGTCTCCGATACAACAAATGATACAGCCGATAATCCGTTGGCCATTCGTTATGCGCTTGGCGCGATCAAGAATGTTGGTGCCGAAGCTATGGCTCGGCTGACCGAAAAACGCGACTCAGGTACAAAATTCAAAAATATGATGGATTTTCTTGAACGATTACCACGTGATGCCAGTAATCGACGACAGATGGAAAATCTGGTGCGGGCAGGGGCGCTTGATTGCCTTCATGAAAATCGCCATGAACTTTTGAAGAATATTGATTATCTGCTGGCACATGCAGAAACCATGCGGCGTGACAAGGAATCGAACCAGAACAATCTGTTTGGTGAAGACACAGACAGTATGGCCAGCTCTTTACGGCTTACCCCATGTGAAGATTGGGTTGCCATGGATCGACTGAAAGAAGAATTTGATGCTTTGGGTTTGTATTTGTCGGCGCATCCGCTTGACGGTTATGGAAATCAGTTGGAAAAGCTGCGCATTATTACCGCCAGTGAATTGAACCGCCAGATTGAGGCGGGACGGCCACCACAACGTGTTAATCTGGCTGGATCAATAACGGGAAAACAAGTGCGTGTATCGCAACGCGGTAATAAATTTGCCTTTGTTCAGTTCACCGATCAGACAGGTGTTTTTGAAACAACCTTCTTTTCTGACGTTTTATCTGAAAGTTCGGATTTATTAAATGATGACAAACCATTACTGGTTTCAGCTAATCTTAAAGTTGAAGATAACGGGCCACGGTTGCTTGCAGCGCGTGTTCAACTGCTTGATGATGCTGTTGCGGCATGGCATGGCGGCGTTGGGTTATGGATCCGTGATGACAAACCGCTTGAACAGATTAAATCGGTCTTGCGTGATGATGGTCCTGGCAAGGCCGAGGTCAAGCTACATTTCACCGTTGATGGGCATGATGTGCGCGTGGCTTTGGCTGGCCGTTTCAAGCTGAGCGGTGAGCTACGTCAGAATCTGCGTCGTATTCCGGGTATTCTGGAAGTGCGCGAATTATAAGACATTAAATCATCTGGCAGATTATTTCTGATTCTGCGCTTTATAGGGCTTTCTGGCTTGCTTTTTCACGGATAAGGCGATACATCTCTCCTCAATTCACACATGAGGGCGGTCGTGCATGGCAAAATCCATGCTTCAGGCCATCCGGTGAAGGCAGTTGCCTTTCATTTCCCTCATGGAGGTTTAACCGGAGAACAGGAGTAAATAACATGGCTCTCCCTACTTTTACTATGCGCCAAATGCTTGAAGCAGGCGTTCATTTCGGTCACAGCACTCGTCGTTGGGACCCGCGTATGGAACCGTATATTTTCGGTGAGCGCAACAAAACACATATTCTAGATCTTCAACAGACTGTGCCAATGTTGCATCACGCTCTGAAAGCGATCAGCGATGTGGCAGCCAAAGGTGGCCGTGTTCTGCTTGTTGGAACAAAGCGTGCCGCGTCTGAAAAGATCGCTGAAACAGCGCGTGACTGTGGTCAATATTATGTAAATCACCGCTGGCTTGGTGGCATGCTGACAAACTGGTCAACTGTGTCACAGTCAATCCGGCGTTTGCGTGATCTTGAAGCCCGCATGGAAAGCGGCGAGATTAACCAGCTGACTAAAAAAGAAATTCTACAGCTAACCCGTGAACAGGAAAAGCTCGAGCGCACCCTTGGCGGTATCAAGGAAATGGGCGGTCTTCCTGACATCCTGTTTATTCTTGATACAAACAAAGAAGCTATCGCAGTTCAGGAAGCCAACCGTCTCAATATTCCGGTTGTCGCTGTTGTTGATAGTAATGCCAGCCCAGAAGGCGTTGATTATCTGATCCCGGGCAATGATGATGCCATGCGCGCCATCACATTCTATTGCGAATTGGTACAAGGCGCGGTTCTTGACGGTTTGCAGACCGAATTGATGAAAAGCGGCGGTGACGTTGGCGCGGCGATTGAAGCTCCTGTCGAAGCGGCGCTTGAAGTTGCTGCTGAAGAGGCACCGGTCGAAGTACCTGCAGAAGTTGCCGCCGAAGTTGTTGCTGATGCGGCGGCAGAGGTTGCGGCTCCTGCAGAAGGCGCGGCTCCAAAGGAATAACAAACATCTGTTTCTCCCGCTGTGGGGGAAACAGCTTCGCTTGCATCTTGCAGGCAACTGGTTTTAACAACTTTGCAAATAAGGACAGCAAAATGAGTGTAACGGCGGCACTAGTCAAAGAACTGCGCGAAAAATCTGGCGCGGGCATGATGGATTGTAAAAAAGCTCTCGGCGAGACCGATGGTGATATGGATGCGGCGATTGACTGGTTGCGCACCAAGGGTTTGGCGGCGGCAGCCAAAAAATCTGGTCGTGTCGCGGCCGAAGGTTTGGTCGCTGTTGCGGTTGATGGCACGGCGGGCGCGATTGTCGAGCTCAATGCAGAAACCGATTTTGTCGCTCGTAATACCGAGTTTCAGGATTTTGCCAGAAACCTTGGTTCACTTGCGCTTGAGGCTTCGGATATTGAGTCATTAAAGACATTGGATTATCCGAACACAGGTCGCAACGTTTCTGAGGAACTCACCAACAAGATCGCGACTATTGGTGAAAACATGTCATTGCGTCGCATGGAAAAAGTATCTGTGTCCAGCGGTTCTGTTGTTTCATACATGCATAATGCAACCGCCGATGGCCTTGGCCGGATTGGTGTTCTTGTTGCGCTTGAATCCAGCGCATCTGCTGATATATTGACTGGTTTGGGCAAACAGATTGCCATGCATATTGCGGCAACGTCACCTGCAAGCCTGTCGGTTGATGACCTTGATGCCGACATGGTTGCCCGCGAGCGTGACGTGCTTATCGAGCAAGCTAAAGCATCTGGCAAGCCACAGGAAATTGCTGAAAAGATGGTCGAAGGCCGGATGAAAAAATACTATCAAGACGTTGTTCTACTTGAACAGACTTCGGTTATTGACGGTGAAACACGGATCGAAGACGTCATTATCAAAGCTGGCAAAGATGCCGGTGCAGACATTGCTCTCAAGGCATTTGTGCGGTTTAATCTTGGTGAAGGTATTGAACGTGAAGAGACCGACTTTGCGGCGGAAGTTGCGGCTCAACTATCCTAAGTAAAACACAGGAGCCAGCTTTGGCATCAGATAGCGAAACCGAAACGGAACTGAAATATCAGCGCGTGATGCTCAAAATTTCGGGGGAATCCCTGATGGGCAGGCGGGCTTATGGTATTGATCCCGAAATGGTTAGTAAAGTTGCCATAGAGGTTAGAGACGTTATCGCCACGGGTGTCGAGGTTTGCCTTGTCATCGGTGGTGGCAACATTTTCCGCGGCGTGTCTGGTGCCGCGGCTGGAATGGAACGCGCTACTGGAGACTATATGGGCATGTTGGCAACGGTGATGAATGCCCTTGCTATGCAAAATGCCCTTGAACAGCTTGATGTGCCCGTGCGGGTTATGTCGGCACTTCCGATCAGCGCTGTTTGCGAGCCCTATATTCGGCGCCGGGCAACACGGCATCTTGAAAAAGGCCGTGTTGTGATCTTTGCGGCTGGTACAGGTAATCCATTTTTTACAACAGATACTGCCGCTGCATTACGCGCCACTGAAATGAATTGTCATGCCTTGCTCAAAGGTACGCGCGTTGATGGCGTTTATTCGGCTGATCCCGAAAAAGACAAAAATGCAAAGCGCTATGATGAACTTGGCTATTTACAGGTGCTTTCAGATGATTTGCGGGTGATGGATGCATCTGCTATCTCTTTAGCGCGCGAGAACAATATTCCCATCCTTGTTTTTTCTATTGAAAGCGCGGGTGGGTTTGCTAGCGTATTGAAGCATAAAGGCAAGTTTACCATAGTGCATTAATACACAAAACTGACATCGGACTTTAATTTAGCTAAGGGTAGGGGAAATGGCTGATTTTGACATCGAAGATATGAAACGTCGGATGGAAGGCGGTTTTGCCAGTCTGAAAACTGAATTTATGGGGCTTCGTGCTGGTCGTGCTTCGACTGGTATGCTTGAACCGATTATGGTTGATGCCTACGGCTCGAAGATGCCGATGAGTCAGGTTGGAAATATTTCGGCACCTGAGCCACGTTTGCTCACGGTAACGGTGTGGGACGCCTCTATGACGGCGTCTGTTGAAAAGGCCATTCGTGAATCCGACTTGGGACTAAACCCGATGGCTGAAGGCACGCTTATTCGTGTACCAATTCCCGATTTATCTGAAGAACGCCGTAAAGATATGGTCAAGGTTGCTAGCCGCTATGCCGAAGCAGCCCGCGTCGCAATTCGAAATGTCCGTCGTGATGGCATTGAAAATGTGCGCAAAGCTGAAAAAGATGGGTTGTTGTCTGAAGACGAGCGTCATGGTCTGGAAAGTGATATCCAGAAAACGACTGATGAATATGTTAAAAAAATCGATGATGCATTTGCCAATAAGGAAAAAGAGATAACTCAGGTGTAAATCATACCTTGGCGCTTACCTTTGATTGGGGTTCGAGCTATCTGGATTTTTGGAAAAACGACCAAATCGGGTTTTGATAATGGCAAAAGTACCGCATCACACAGCAATAATAATGGATGGAAACCGGCGTTGGGCAAAAGGGCGCGGTCTTGACATTATTCGTGGGCATAATCAGGGAGCCGAGACACTTAAAGATGTGTGTAAAGCCGCATCTGAAAACCAGGTACGCTGGCTTACAGTATTTGCTTTTTCTGCTCAGAACTGGAATCGTCCTGAACCAGAAGTTTCTGGATTGCTCAAATTGATGCGCCGTTTTTTGATGAGTGAAATCGAAGACTTGATACATAATAATATTCGGCTTCGTATTATTGGTAACAGAAAAAACTTTTCAAAAGACTTGCAGTATCTTCTTAGCAAATCTGAAAGACTGACAGCTGAAAATACAGGGCTTAATTTAACAGTTGCTCTTGATTTTGGTGGCCAGCAGGACATCACTCAGGCAACACGTCAGATCGCCGAGGAGGTGGCCGCAGGGGTTATTGATCCACAACTGGTGAATAATGATTTTGTCAAATCCCGTTTGCAAACAGCAATATTGCCGCCTGTTGATCTAATGATCCGCACGGGTGGCGAAAAACGCATTTCAAACTTTTTGTTGTGGGATTTATCCTACGCTGAATTATATTTTAGCGAGTCATACTGGCCAGATTTCAAAACATCTGATTTTGTTTCTGCGGTTGCCGAATTCAAAAATCGCGAGCGGCGTTTTGGTGGTAATCATGCTGATAATGATAAAAACCTCAGCACTATCTCGGGTGACTCGTCTTAATGACGTTTTCGTCCCTTTCCCCATTGGCCCAGCGCCTTGTTGGCTTTGCTACCCTAATTCCAATTATAGCTCTTGTTTGGTTTGACGCTCAAATTGCGTCTTTGGTTGTGTGGCTGGCTTTCATACTTATGGGGTTTGAATTCAGCAAATTGGTTGATTTAACCAAGCCATTAATATTTTTGGTGATTATTCTATTTGCTTTCGTGGGTATGCCATTCTGGTTTATGGCTATTCATCCTCACATAACCTTGGCGGTGATCGTAGCCACGATGATATTGCTTATGTGGCAGAAATCATTCCCGATAGCTGCTTTTGTTGGGCTTACAATGTTATGCGGCGTAAGCGCTCAAGTGATCATAGATAGTCAGAATGGGCAGATTATGTTGCTGGCTATTTGTGCTGTTGTTGCGGCATGCGACATTGCGGCTTATTTTGCTGGACGGCGCTTTGGCGGTCCCAAACTGGCGCCGTCAATCAGCCCGAATAAAACAATGTCGGGCGCCATAGCTGGCCTTGTGGCGGCAGGCATCCTTTGCTTTCTTTTTGCTGATATGTTTGGGTTAACGCCTGTTGTCGCTTTTGGATTTGGTTGTATTATTGGTTGTTTGGCTCAGATCGGTGACTTGCTTGAATCCCGCTTGAAACGGCACATGGGCGTTAAAGACAGTGGTCGCCTTATCCCTGGTCATGGCGGTTTACTTGACCGCTTTGATGGATATTTACTTACTTTGCCGACAATCGCATTGGTGTTTTTTACTTAATAAAGGGTTGGCATGTCGTCACAAAAAGTCATTACAATCCTGGGTGCAACAGGCTCCATTGGCGATAATACACTATCTTTGGTGCGCAAACATCCTGACCTGTTTCATATCAAGGCAATGGTTGGAGGTTCAAATGTCGAAAAGCTTGCCGACCTTGCGTTCGAATTCAAACCAGATGTTGTTGGCATTGCTGATCTTGCCAAACAAACACGCCTTGCCGAACGCCTGGCTGGCACTGGCATAGAGATTGTTGCTGGTGATCAGGAATGCGCAGCATTAGCGGCGGTAAAAGTTGATATCGTGATTGCGGGCATTGTCGGTATTGCTGGGTTGCCATCAATGATGAAAGCTGTCGAAGCAGGCCAAACCATTGGGGTGGCGAACAAGGAATCTTTGGTTTCGGCAGGCTATGTGATTAGTCAGGCCGCGGCTAAATATGGGGCGCGTTTAATTCCACTCGACAGTGAACATAGTGCTATTTTTCAATGCTGGCATGGATGGAAAGAACGTCTAGACGGCAAAAATATTGATAATGACATGTCATCAATCCTGCGGATCTGCCTGACCGCATCTGGGGGACCGTTTTTATCGCGTCCATTGGATGAATTCGCATCCATCAAGCCTATCGATGCGGTAACCCATCCTAATTGGGAAATGGGTCGAAAAATTTCGGTTGATAGCGCAACGATGATGAACAAAGGTCTTGAAGTTATCGAGGCGCATTTTTTATTTGATGTAACTGCTGAGCAAATTGAAGCGGTTATTCATCCCCAGTCTGCAGTTCATGGCATGATGTATTTTCGTGACGGATCAATAATTGCTCAGCTTGGCTCGGCAGATATGCAGGTGCCGATTTCCTATGCCCTGAATATGCCTGGCCGGTTAAACTGGAACCCCGAACCGCTGGATATTGTTGCTCTTGGTAGTCTTGAATTTATGGCTATTGAACTGGATCGCTTTCCGTGTTTTGGCCTTGCGCGAAACGCTTTGATTCAAGCTGGAACAGCCCCTGCCATATTAAATGGCGCCAATGAAGTTGCTGTTGCCGCATTTTTGGACGGTCAAATAGACTTTTCGGCAATCGCGACTGTTGTGGCAAATACTCTTTCCGCCGCCATAGATGGTGATGTTAATACGCTTGACGCTGTTATTGCTGTAGATGATGAAGCGCGGCGTATAGCTGCAAACCTTGTTGAAAAAATGAATAAACTATAATGTTAATAATCGGCGAAACTAGAGGTAACTAAGATGGGCGAACTTGGGTTTTTTGATCTGATTATTGGCTTTTTACTATTGATAACCCCTGTGGTTTTCTTTCATGAACTTGGTCATTATTGGGTGGCGCGCAAAGCAGGCGTGATCGTCGAGGTTTTTTCAATCGGCTTTGGTCCTGAACTTTATGGATGGACAGCCAGAAGTGGCACGCGGTGGCGGATTGCGGCAATACCATTTGGTGGTTTTGTTAAAATGCGTGGTGATGAAGATGCGGCTAGCACTCCTGGGCAAGACAGTGCCCATGTCAAAGGCAGCTTCGGTGGCGCTGGCCTCTATTGGCGGATGGCCATTGTCCTAGCAGGGCCAGTGGCCAACTTCATTCTGGGTATATTGTTGTTTGCCATTGTTTACATAACTGTTGGTAAACAGGTATTACCTGCTGAAATAGGTGAGGTGATGCCGGAAATGCCAGCTGCCGAAGCTGGATTGCAAAGCGGTGACCTTATTCTGGAAATTGACGGTATCAAAATACGTGAATTCAACGATATGCGTGGTCTGATTATAGAAAGCCCAGGTAAGAAACTGGATTTCCGTTTGCGCCGTGACGGTCAGGAATTGACCTTGCCAGTAACGCCAATGCCGCAATTCAGCGAACAGCTGGACATTACAGTTGGCGTGCTTGGGGTTAAGTCGATGCCTGTCAATGCACGTGTGCGCATGGCACCCTCTACCGCAGTGGTTGCGGCAACATCTGATGCGTTTCATATGTCGATTATGATTTTGCGTGGTTTAGGTCGTGCTGTAACAGGTAATATTCAAAAAGGTGAGGTTGGCGGACCTGTTCGTATAGCTGAAATCTCTGGGACTGTGCTCAATCAGGGGATCGTACCGTTTATTTTGCTGACAGCGGTGATATCAATCAATCTTGGTTTGATTAATTTGCTACCTGTTCCGGCATTGGATGGCGGTCATATGGCGTTTTTCCTGATCGAAGCGGTGCTTGGCAAGCCCCTACCAATACACTGGCAGGCAATTTTGATGCGCGGTGGTATTGCGATTTTGATGACCCTGACATTATTTCTGGTCTTGTTTGATCTGGCGCGATTGTTACCATAAGAAATTGTATCTGGGATTTTGGTTTGTTTGCCTTTACTGTCTCAATGTTCTTAAATTCAACTGCTTCCGTGCCTGCTCGGACAAATATGGAGTATCCATGCGTAATTTTATCATAATTGCGATTTTTCTTTTTGTTTCAGGTTTGTTGTTGCCAGTTAATGACATATATGCCCAGTCAAATGATCAGAATATCCGGGTATCCGAGATACGGGTGGTAGGAAACCGGCGGGTGTCATCGGGCACCGTTCTGTCATACTTGCCAGTGAATGTTGGTGATGTGGTGACGCAAAGTAGCCTTAATGTGGCGCTTGAGCGGCTTTTTGATACGGGTCTTTTCAAAGATATAGCGATCGATAATGCCGCCGGCGTTATCACCATTGATATTCTGGAAAACCCAATCATTAATCGGATCAGTATTGAAGGTAACGACGCGATCAGTGATGATCGCTTGAGGGAGGCTATTGATGTGCAGCCGCGCCGTGTCTTCACCCAGAAACTTGCCCTTGAAGCCACCAAAACCCTGCTTGATCTTTATCAGGCAGGTGGCCGTTTTGGTGCCTCGGTAGAGCCAAAGATCATCGAGCTAGACGAAAACCGCGTCGATCTTGTTTTTGAGGTGAATGAAGGCCCGTTAATCAAAATCAGTTCGATCACCTTTTCGGGAAACCAACGCTATTCAGACCGGGTTCTGCGGAGTGTCATTTCCAGCCGCGAAAAACGCTGGTGGGCATTTTTGAGTGCGACTGACAAATATGATGAAGGCCGGCTGGATTATGATGTGCGCTTGCTTCGCCAGTTTTATCTGGCGCGCGGTTACGCTGATATTGCTGTAACACGTGTGCGCGGCGGCTTATTGCCTGACCGTAGCGGTTTCGCTGTATCATTTATTTTGAGTGAAGGAACGCAATATACTGTCCGAGATATCACCCTGGACAGCGAAATTGAGAATGTTGATATTCCTGATCTGATCTCGCTACTCGATTTTCCTGATGATAACCGCTATGACGTGCGCTCACTTGAACAGGGTCTGGTTGACATCACAAACCGCCTTGGTGAGTTTGGTTATGCCTTTGTTGACGTGCGCCCCGAAATAACAACCGTGCCGGAAGACAGTGTTCTTGATATTCACATCACTGTTGGTAAAGCCCGCAAGAATTTTGTTGAGCGTATTGATATCATTGACAATACCCGAACGCTTGACGATGTTATCCGCCGCGAAATGGAACTTGTCGAAGGTGATGCCTTTAACACCCTGAAGCTTGAACGCTCGGAGCGGAATATCCGTAATCTTGGCTATTTTGCCAAGGTTGATGTGCGCAATATTCAGGGCAGTAGCGAAGATCAGACAATTTCGCAAATCATTGTTGAAGAACAATCAACAGGTGAATTCAGCGTTGGTGTCGGTTATTCGACTTTGGACAAGACCAGCTTGAATCTGGGTGTCGCCGAGCGTAATTTCCTGGGCGCTGGTCGTTCGGTGCGGGCAACCATTGGCCTTTCTGATTCAAAAACCGATTTCGTTATTGGTGTTACCGAGCCTTATTTTCTTGGTCGTAATCTGACTGGCAGTGCCTCTTTGTTCAATGAAAAGAACAAAGTAAATTCGGTAACAACAAATCGTACAGGTGTTAATTTTGGCGTTGGATTTAGCGCTGCTAACGATATTTATCATCAGGTCAATTACCGCCTAGATCAAAGTAAAACAACAGTTTCATCGACCACGGCGACGTCGGTAACTGGGGAAAATGGCAAAACAATCCTTACATCGTCAATCGGCTATACGCTTGGTAAAGATACGCGTGACAACAAATTTGATCCATCAGAAGGCTATTTGATGGAAATATCGGAAACGATAGCTGGCCTTGGTGGTGATGCAAAATATTCCCGCACAGTTGGCCGAGCGGCTTATTATCAGCCATATCTGTTCAATGCCGTCATATTGGGCGTACGTGGCCGTGTAGGCCATGTCAGTGGTCTAGGCGAAAAGGTAACGCAATCACAACGTTTTGCGCTTGGTGGTCGCCTTGTTCGTGGTTTCACGGGATCGGGAATTGGTCCGCGTGACACAGGCTCAAAAAGTGCCGTTGGCGGTAACAATATGTATTCAGGATCCGTTGAAGTGGTTTCCGATTTGGGTTTAAGCAAGGATATTGGTGTCCGCTGGACGGCCTATACTGATTTTGGTTCGGTATGGGGAACGGATTATCCGTCTGGCGTGACCAAACCCGATGATCAATCCATGCGTGCGTCTTTAGGCGTAGGTATTCTCTGGGATACGGTTCTTGGGCCAATGTCATTCTACTGGGCGGATCCTATATCGAAGCAGTCACATGATGAAACAAAACGGTTCCAGCTATCGATTGGCACAAGGTTCTAGCCATCATCCGGCTCTAGCGCAGCGAAAGCCGATAAGATGATGCGTAATATGAACCACATCGTTCAGCCATAGCATAGCGTGTGCAGAAAAGATGATGTATAAAACAATAAGATAGAGTAGATATTAAAGTCTATTTCAACGAATTTAGGTCTGCGCTCTAAGGAATGTGTAAAATATGCACTATCGACTAGCTAAATGTCTGTTGCTTTTACTAATGGCATCTTTCATGTCTGTTTCGTCATTCGCGCAGGAATCAACACAAGATGTTGACCTGAGTGTAAAACGCATAGGCCTTGTTGATATTGAGGGGGTTTTGCGGTCGGCAGAAGCATCTGAAAAAGTACGCTCGCTTCTTGATGAACAACGCGGAAAATTTCAGCAGGAATTTAACATTATTGAGAAACAGCTTCAGGATACCGAACGCGACCTCACTCTAAAGCGCGGCGTAATTTCTGACGCAGAATTTGATAATCAGCGTATTGCCTTCCAGAAAAAGGTTACCCAGCTACAACAAGATATTCAGTACCGCCGTCAGGCGCTTGATAACGCCTATCAAAAAGCACAAAATGATCTGCGTGCTTTGGCCATTGATATCCTGACTGAAATTGCGGCTGAAAAGCAGCTTGACCTTATTTTGGCGCGTAATTCTGCATTGATCTTTTTGCCGCATTTCAACATTTCTAACGAAGTTCTGTTACGTCTGAATGAGCGTACAAAAAATGCAAAAATTGAAATTGAAATCACTAATCCTGACGATAATTAGGATGATCTGGTGACAATTAACCGCACATTCTATGACTTTGACGACACATTAACGGTGTTGCAGCTTGCTGATATTGTTGGTGGCACCATCGTGCCGTCAAACGGCGCTAACCCTTCGAATCTGATTAAAGATATAGCCCCTTTTCACAGTGCGGCTGTTGGTGCCTTGTCCTATGTTTCAAATGATACACATCTAACTAGCCATAACATTCCCGATAACGCCATACTTCTGGCGCCAGAATCATGCCGTGAGTTGTTGCCGGATACAGTTAATCTTATCATTGTTGAAAACCCAAGGCTTGCCTTTGCCTCTGCAGCGCGTCATCTGGTGAAACAGCGAACCATTCCCGAAAATCATCTGACCGCATCAGCCATTGCTTCAACAGCAAGGATTGATCCAACCGCAAAAATATCACCGCGGGCGACGATCATGGATAATGTCGTCATAGGTGCAAACACTACGATTGAGGCAGGCGCTGTTATTTATCCGCATGTATCCATCGGCGCTAATTGTAGGATATTGGCCAATAGTTCAATAGCCTTTGCGGAAATTGGTGATAATGTGGTTATCCGCAACGGTGTCGTTATCGGCAGTGCTGGTTTTGGTTTTGAACCAGGCGCAGATGGTATTGCCAAGGTGCCACAATTGGGCATTACGCAAATTGGTGACGGCTGTGATATCGGGTCAAATTCAACGGTTGATCGCGGTAGCTTGAACGACACTGTTTTGGGTAAAATGGTAATGATCGATAATTTATGCCACATTGCCCATAATTGCAGCATCGGTGACAATTGCATGATTGCCGCGCAAGTTGGCATGGCAGGCAGTGTTACGCTTGGCAAGAAAGTAATAATTGGGGGACAGGCAGGTATATCCGGACATTTGACGATCGGCGACGAGGCGATCATTATGGGGCATTCGGGTGTTACCAAGAACGTAGATGCCAAAACAACCGTTGTTGGCTTTCCGGCAGAAGCAAGTGGTGACTATTGGCGTAAACTGGCTGGACTACGTCGTCTCTTAAAACAGTCAGACAACAAAAAATGACAAGGGTATGATGATGGGTGCGGAAACAGTAAATTTGAACATTGACGAGATTAAAAAGCTGATCCCGCATCGCCCACCGTTATTGCTGATTGATCGGGTTGAAGACATTATCCCCGATCAGGAAGCAACCGGTATAAAAGCTGTCAGCATGGGTGAACCATTCTTTGTTGGTCATTTTCCTGACTTTCCGGTTATGCCAGGCGTTTTGATTGTTGAGGCTTTGGCTCAAACAGCGGCCTGTATGGTGGCAGTAACGCTTGGTGACGCAACCAAAGGCAAGCTTGTCTTTTTCACAACAATTGAAAAAGCACGTTTTCGTACACCTGTGCGTCCGGGCGATATGATGCGCCTCCATGTCACCAAGACAGCAGCAAAAGGACCATTGTGGAAATTTACGGGTGTTGCATTAGTTGACGGTAAAACAGTTGCCGAGGCCGAATTTGGCGCGATGACTGTTGATCCAGCGCGCTAGAAGTGAGCAGTCAAATGGATCAGTCAAATCTCACGAGTACCGATATTCACCCAACAGCCATCATCAGCAATGCCGCGACTATTGGTACGGGTGTTTCGGTTGGCGCTTATTGTGTTGTTGGTGACAATGTTGTGCTTGGTGACGGCGTCAAGCTCATGAGCCATGTGGTCATTGAAGGTCATACATTAATTGGTGCTGGCACCGAAATTTACCCCTTTGCCGTGCTTGGATGTGCGCCTCAGCATACCCGCTATGAAGGTGAGCCTTCTACATTGGAGATTGGTGAAAATTGTGTCATTCGCGAACATGTCACCATGCACCCGGGAACAGCGATAGATAAAATGCGCACAATCGTTGGTAATAATGGCTTGTTTTTCGCCGGGGCGCATGTCGCGCATGACTGTATTGTTGGCGACAATGTTATCTTTGCCAATAACGCATCATTAGGGGGGCATGCCATAATCGGTGACAGCGTCATGCTTGGTGGTTACTCGGCTGTGCAACAGCGTTGCCGTGTTGGAAGTCATTGCATGCTTGGTGCGCATTCGCTTGTTGATTCGGATGTCGTGCCATTTTCCATTGCTGTTGGTAACCGCGCACGCTTGTCGGGTATAAATGTTATTGGCCTCTCTCGGCGGGGCTTTTCTGATGACAGCGTAAATGCGCTTCGTGCCGCATTCCAGATGCTTTTTGAGGCTGATGACATTTTTGCCTCCCGTGTTGAAACCACACGCGCCCATTTTGCAGATAATGCCGAAGTGCAAGAAATGATTGCCTTTATCGACGGTGCCGGACGTAATGGTATCTGTCAGGCGGCGAAACGCTGAGGTCACTATGACAAAGCTTGCCATTATCGCTGGTCAGGGACATATTCCCGTCGATATTGGCCATGCCGCCATTGCGCAAGGCTATGATGTAATTATTATGCCGTTGGAACATCAGGCCGATGCCGATTATAACGGATTCAAGACTGAACCAATTGGTTTGGCCAATATCGGACGTACTCGCAAATTGTTGCTGGCTCATAAATGTGACGCCATGATTATGGTTGGCAAGGTCAGGCGTCCTCCCATTGCTGATTTGCGTCCTGACATGGACGGAATGAAATTGCTAGGCAAAATGCTATTGCGCGGCGATGATCAAAGTCTGCGTCTTGTTGCCGATTATTTTGCCGAGGTTGGAGTAAAGGTTATGGCGGCTAGTGATATAATGCCTGACCGTCACCTTGGTCTGGGTGTCATAACTGGGGTCAAGCTCAATAAGCAATATCAGGCTGATATTGATCTTGGATGCTCAGTGCTGGACAGTATTGGATCGCATGATATCGGGCAGGGGATGGTTGTTCAGGATGGCCGGATCATTGCTATTGAGGCGGCTGAAGGCACCGATGCCATGCTACTGCGTTCGGCTGATCTGCTGGATAAAACAGCCAGCAAAGCGGTGTTTCTGAAAATGCCAAAATCTGCTCAGGATACGCGTCTTGATATTCCCTTTATTGGCCTTGAAACGATAAAAATGGCTGGTGATGCAGGTATTGGTGTCATTGCTATCGAAGCTGGCGGGGTGATGTTGGCTGACCCCCATGATCAAGTGGTCGCCGCCTGTTCCGCATGTGACATAACATTGGTAGGACTAAAACCACGGAACGTCCGATGAGCGCACCTATTTTTATTCTTGCAGGTGAACCGTCCGGAGATGCGCTGGCCGCCAGCATGATGGTGGCGATTGAAAAAAAATACGGTAAACAAAGTTGGATTGGCGTTGGTGGTGAAAAGATGCTGGCACAGGGATTGACCCCTCTATCCGACATGGATCAATTATCAATTTTTGGCTTTTCTGCTGTCCTGTCCGCCTATTCAAAACTGTCGTCTCTTGCCAATGATCTTGTGGTGCAAATTATTGCACATCAACCCAAGCTCGTAATGACCGTTGATGCAAAGGGGTTTTCTATCCGTTTGGCGGCACGATTAAAACGCCGCATGGCACAGGCTAATATGCAAATGCCCATAGTGCATACAGTCGCGCCGACAGTCTGGGCATGGGGCGCGTGGCGGCGGCATAAATTTGCGCGTAATCTGGATGGGTTGCTATGTCTCTTTCCAAATGAGCCAGCTTTCTTTGACGGACTTGATGTCAAAGCATCCTTTATAGGCCATCCCGAAGCATGGGCAATAAAGCCAGTTTCATCACCTGTCAGCCATAAACGTAAAGCCACGCTAGAGCCCCCAAAACAATCCCGCACCATTCAACAACATTTATGTTTGTTACCGGGAAGTCGGCGATCCGAAGTTGCCTTGTTATTACCGCGCATGCTTCTTGCACTTGATATATTGCGTGACCGAAATGCCGAGATACAGGTGAGTCTGCCAACTGTATCGAATGTAAAGAATCAGGTTGAACATCTATGTGCTGGACGCGACATCACCATTAATACTGGTCGTGACGCCTTTATTGCCGCCATGACCTCTGCCGACGCCATGCTGGCGGCCTCTGGAACGGTTACATTGCAAACCGCGCTTCATGCCATGCCAGGCGTCGTATGTTATGCAACGTCGCCATTATCCGCCTTTATTGGGCGTCGTCTGGTCAAAATGGACAATGTTGTTTTGCCTAACGCTTTGCTTGGACGGCCTATCTATCCATTTCTATTTCAAGAACAGGCAACGCCGCAGGCTTTGGCGGCAGCTGTACAAACTGTTTTTGATGACCCCGAAGTCCGATCAGACGCCACACGTAACGCCAAGGCACTGACTAGCCTATTACGCGGTAACGGTTCCAGCTTTGATGACATGGTAGCCATCGCTATGGCACCTTGGCTTTGAAACTGTGTGATCTAACGCTTCGAAGTTTCGACATAAGGCCGTTCAGATGGACCTATGTAAAGCTGGCGCGGGCGGCCAATGCGCTGGGCTGGATCTTTAATCATTTCATTCCATTGCGCAATCCATCCAACGGTACGTGAAACGGCAAATAGAACCGTAAACATTGACGTTGGAAAACCCATTGCTTTCAGGATAATGCCAGAATAAAAATCAACATTTGGATATAGCTTTTTATCAATAAAATACTGATCTTTAAGTGCAATATCTTCAAGTTCCATCGCAAGTTCTAAAAGTGGGTCTTGCACGCCTAATTTGCCAAGCACATCATGACATGCCTTGCGAAGAACCTTGGCACGTGGATCAAAATTTTTATAGACACGGTGACCAAAGCCAAACAGCCGAAACGGATCATTCTTATCACGTGCTTTGGCGATATATTCTGGAATATTGTCCTTATGGCCAATCTCAGTCAGCATGTTCAGAACGGCTTCGTTGGCGCCGCCATGTGCTGGCCCCCACAAAGATGCAATGCCCGCGGCAATACACGCAAACGGGTTTGCTCCTGACGAACCTGCCAGACGCACGGTAGATGTTGATGCATTTTGTTCATGATCGGCATGCAGGATAAAAATCTTATCCATTGCATCGGCCAGAATCGGATCAACAACATAAGGTTCAGCTGGAACTGAAAAGCACATATGCAGAAAGTTTTCGGCATAGGATAGTTGGTTATTCGGATAGTTGAATGGCTGACCTTGAGAATATTTATAGGCCATAGCAGCCAAGGTCGGCATTTTGGCGATCAGACGCCGTGACGCCACCATCCGCTGTTGCGGGTCATGAATATCAGTCGAGTCATGATAAAATGCTGATAAGGCGCCAACAACGCCACACATGATAGCCATCGGATGCGCGTCACGCCGGAACCCGCGCAGAAAGGTCGAAAGCTGTTCATGCACCATTGTGTGACGGGTGATGGCTGTATCAAAGCTGGCTTTGGCGTCTGGGCTTGGCAATTCCCCTTCGAGCAGAAGATAGGCAACTTCCAGAAAGTCAGACTTATCAGCAAGCTCATCAATCGAATAGCCCCGATGCAAAAGCACGCCTTTATCACCGTCAATATAGGTAAGGCCAGATACGCATGATCCGGTCGCGCCATAGCCAGGATCAAAGGTAAACATACCCGTTTCGGCATAAAGCTGGCGAATATCGATCACATCAGGGCCAATGGTCCCTTTTTGAACAGGTAAATTTGTAACCTTACCGGTTTCATTATCGGTGAGGGTGATAGATTTACCAGTGCTCGAATTGTCAGCCATAACGTTATCCTTAAAGAAGTTTCACGAACCATAATAGGCGCACAAAATGCGCAAGACTCTTATTGGGGGCGAAGCAATTATATAGCGCAGATAACCGTTATTTGCAAGCCTCTGCAACACGAAGCTTTACTTCATCAGTGCCCAAAGCCGCTATCACATCTATGATAGAGGGCGATTGTTGCATTCCGGTTACAGCCGCACGCAACGGAAGCCCTATATCTTTCATTTTCAGGTTATTCTGGCCTAGCCATTCCTTAATCGCCTGTTTTAACGCATCAAGGGTCCAGTCAATATCACCTAGATCCTGCATCAATCGGGACAAATTGTCTTTGGCGGGGGCGGTCAGCAAGGCGCGCGCGTCATCACTAATCTTTGGCGCCCCGTCATTAAGCAGAAAACCGATCGCATCAACAATGTCCAGATGCGTCTTGGCACGCTCGCTCAAAAGCGGCAGCAATGTCGTCAATCTGGCTTCGGCATGCGGGCTTGATGCGTCTGTCACCGACAATATCAATCTTACCAGCTCTACTGGCGGCATCGAGCGCAGATAATGCGCGTTCATGTCATATAATTTATCAATATCAAACCGTGACGGTGACCGCCCCACTTTGTCGAGGCCAAACCATGCTATCGCATTTTCGCGTGAGATGATTTCCTCATCGCCATGCCCCCAGCCAAGCCGAACCAAATAATTAATCATCGCATCAGGCAGAAAGCCCATATCACGATAGGCGTCAACGCCCAATGCGCCATGCCGTTTCGACAATTTAGCCCCATCAACCCCATGTATCAGCGGAATATGTGCAAATACGGGCACATCCCATCCCATGCCGTGATAGACCATATATTGACGAAACGCATTGTTCAGATGGTCATCACCACGGATCACATGCGTAATTCCCATATCGTGATCATCAACAACCACAGCCAGCATATAGGTCGGGGTGCCATCAGCACGCAGAATCACCATATCATCAAGTACGCTATGTTGAACCGTTACCGATCCTTGAACCGCATCGTCGATTGTTGTGGTACCATCATCCGGCATTTTCATGCGCACGACATAAGAGCCACCTTCAGGCGCATCAGTGCGATCGCGCCACGGCGAGCGCACCGTTGTTCCGGTTTTGCTGGCTTCGTCACGAATGGCGGTCAGTTCGTCCGCGCTTAGATAGCAACGATAGGCCGCCCCGCGTTCAATCAACATATTTGCAACCTCGACATGGCGTGATGCCTGTGCAGACTGGCTCACTGCAGGGGCATCTCCGCCAAGCCCAAGCCAGTCAAGACCGTCATGAATGGCCTTAATCGCGTCTTCGGTTGATCTTTGTCGGTCAGTATCTTCAATCCGCAACAAATAAGTACCGCCATGATGACGGGCAAATAACCAGTTAAATAAGGCAGTGCGTGCGCCGCCAACATGCAAATATCCGGTAGGTGACGGGGCAAAACGGGTAACGACATTCATGATTTATTAAGGCCTTTCCGGTTAGGTTTATCCTTAAGGAGTAGAGCACGTGGCATTGAAATCAGCTTCAAAGCGGAAAATGCACCTATTTGACGGCCTTATCAAGCCGGAAAAAAGGGCTTTGTTTTATGCTGCCTGCCTTATCATGGCGATTGCGCTTTATCATCAATCTGAAATTGCAAATGCCGGTTTTGTTTTCATTACCGCCATAACGATACTTGGCCTTTGGTTAATATCATATCTGGTCACACATGCGGCTTTGTTGATTGGGTTTCCTGCGCGTTGTCTGCTAACAGCCATAATCGGGATTGCGGCGGCTTGTTTACAGATTATGTTGCATCCTCCGCAATCGCTGGATAGGGGGATTACGCTCACCACCAGTGGTATCGTGACGGCCATTGACGGTGCCATTGATCGGCGGATCAGATTATGGGTCGCGCTAGACACATCATATGCGCCATTATCGGCACAACCATATCCGCTTATTCGCATATCAACAGACAGGGTATCCTCACAGGTAACCATCGGCGATCACATCGCCTTCAAAGCCCGTCTGTATCCTTCGCCATCACCGATTTTGCCGCAAAATCCAAATTATGCGCTTCAGGCACAAATCCACAATGTCACGGCGAGTGGCTTCGTTATTGGTGATCTGACCCGGATTGGCGACCAACGTGATCGTCTGGCAGACAGGCTAGGGCGGTTTCGACATGATTTTGCGCAACAGCTGGATCATGAAATGGCCTTACCAACAGGCGGTATTGCCGCCGCATTGATGGTTGGCGACCGTCGTTTTATCAGTGAACCGACCTATGAAAAATTTCGCAAATCTGGATTGGCGCATTTGCTGGCTATTTCGGGGTTGCATATGGGCTTGCTATGTTTTGGTGTGATCGCAGCCCTGCGGGCAATGGCCAGCTTGGCACCATCCTTTTCCATGCGTGTGCCAATCCATAAATATGCCGCTTTTGCTGGTGTGCTGACGGGGCTTGGCTATGTTTTTATCTCTGGGGCATCGATCAGCGCCGTTCGTGCCTTTATCATGGCAGTATTTGTAATATCGGCCATTCTACTTGACCGTCTTGCCTTAACCTTACGCAATGTGGCTTTGACAGCCATTTTTGTCCTGATTGTCAATCCTGCGGCGCTTTACACCGCTGGCTTTCAGCTTTCCTTTGCCGCCACAACAGCCCTTGTTGCTTGGTATGAAATCAGCGCAACGCGTCACCATCGACATCGGCATCAGGGGCCTCGTAATCGGTTGGTGACCTATATAGGCGGCGTCATTGTCGCGTCATTGATTGCGGCAACTGCAACCGCGCCCTTTACAGCACAGCATTTTGGTGCGGTGACTCCATGGGGGGTGATGGCAAATATAGTGGGCATTCCGCTTACTGGTTTATGGATTATGCCAAGTGGTATTCTGACAGCCATTGGTTATGTGACGGGCCTTGAAGCCTATGTGATTGGCGTTATGCAACAGGGTATCGAGGTGTTGATTGGACTGGCAGGTTTCATATCATCATTGCCACTGGCGGGATGGCGCATATCCCCTCCGGGTAATGTTGTTCTGGCCGTCTTGTCATCTGGATGTTTGGTTTTGATTGGATGTCATCGACGGGTTTATCCGCTTGGTGTGTTATTGATATGTTTTGCAGGTCTTATGTGGTGGCAAACGGCTATACCACATGGCGTTTTATTTGCCAAAGGACAGACGCGCTTTTTGATTTTGGCAGGACAGGATGGCATTGCCTATAGCCACAGCACCCAAAATCATCGGCGCCTATCGTCATTTTTTACCGATATTGCCGAACGACAGCTTGCACGGCCTGTTCACCCAGCCCCACCATGCAAACCATTCTGTACGCATTACGCGCCTGATGGCCGCAAGGTTACGATCGTTGACCGCACGTTCAACTTGACCAAAGCCTGCAATAGCGCACCTGACATCATCTTGTCTCTTGTGCCTGTAAAATACCCATGCAGAAACAAAGGAAAAATCTACGATTTAACTTTACTTTATGGATATAATAGCCTGATTTACATTGATAATACTGAATCAGTATATATCTCTAATAATTCCGTATCAAACCAGCGAGTTTGCCCTGTACCTCAACAGCATCCGTGCTGAAATAACGGGTTTCATAGTGCGGATTTGCCGCTTCAAGGCCAATCCGGCCAGGTTCTTTCAGCAATGTTTTCAATGTCGCTTCCTGCTTGTTAATCAAAGCAACGATGATCTCACCATGGCTGGCTGTATTTGCACGTTCGATCACCACAGTATCACCTTCCAGAATCCCAGCTTCAATCATTGAATCACCAACAATTTCCAGCGCGAAATGTTCACCGCTGCCAATCATGCTGGCGGGTACTTCCAACTGTCGGGTTGGGTCACTCAAGGCTTCAATCGGTGTTCCTGCCGCAATACGCCCCAGAAAAGGAAGCGTAATAATATCTGCAGCCGCCGCGACTGCATTCGCTATTGCCGATGGTTCACCAGCAGGACGTAAAATTTCAATCGCACGGGCGCGGTTCGGCAGACGCCTGATATAGCCGCGTTCTTCAAGCCCTGATACCAGCCTATGAATGCCCGATTTTGACGCAAGACCCAACGCGTCGCGCATTTCGTCAAATGAGGGGGGCACATCATGCACTGACAGATGCGTGGTCAGATATTCCAGAAGTTCGCTTTGTTTACGTGTTAACATGGTGGCAATCCTTGCTGTTCACATTTGTTCCCTTATTGTTCTATCAATGTTCTGGGTCTTTGGCAATAGCATATCAACAGGATTTTTGGCGAAGCTAGAATAAGCGGGGAATGGGCAATATTGTGACCTGATCGCCTTTCACTCGGGCTGGATCAAACGGCGGGCGTATGATCAGAACATCGGCATTGGCCAACACCGACAACATCGAGCTATCCTGCAAACCGGCAGGTGACACGATCGCCATACCATCCGCATCATGGGAAAGGGTCGCACGTAAATATTCCTGACGTTTGTCATTTTCACGCAGATCGGATGCCAGCATGGCATGAAATGTTATATCTTGATGACGCCTTCCTTGCATATGTGCCATAGCTGGTGCCAGAAATATCATCGCACAAATGGCTGATGACACTGGATTACCTGGTAATCCCAAAAGAGGAACATTGTTAATCTTGCCAAAAATAACGGGCTTGCCTGGCCGCATGGCAATCTTCCAGAAATCTATCTGGGTTTGATTATCTGATCTGCTTTGACTTGTATCACCAGTTGATCCACGAATATTGTCCAAGTCACCTGCTATATGGTCATGAACCCCAACCGATGCCCCACCACTGGTGACAATCAGATCAAGATCATCATGCGCTTCCAATATGCGTGCCACCGCGCCAGCTTCATCACGTATAATGCCCAGATTGATGGCATTGCCCCCATTCATCTCAACAAAATCTGCAAGATATTGCGCGTTGGAGCTGACAATCTGTCCATGCGCGGGCGGCGTGCCTGGCGGCACCAGTTCATCACCCGTAGATATAATGCCAACCCGTGGCTGTTTGTAAACGTCAAGCTCGGTATGTCCTGCTGTCAGACACAGGCTTATTGCGCGCGCCGATAGCTGATGCCCAGCCTCAAGCACAATAGCGTCACGTTCCATATCCAGACCTGTTGGGCGGATATGTTTACCTGCCGGATTGCTACTTTTGATCGTAATTACGATCCCGTTGTCTTCAGAATTCGCATCAACATCTTCTTGCAGAATAATTGTATCGGCATCATCGGGTACCATCGCGCCGGTAAAAATACGCACCGCTTCACCAGCACCGATTGTGCCAGAAAATGGATGACCAGCCGCAGATTCACCGCATCGCGTCAAGTTGGCTGGAAGTGCCTCTATATCTTTTTTGCGTACCGCATATCCATCCATTGCTGACAGGTTAAACGCTGGCACTGATGTTTTGGCGCGAACAGGCACAGCTAATGTGCGCCCTAGCGCTGACATATAAGAAATAGTTTCGGTTGAGGTTTTGGTTAACCCATCAATGATACGCTGTTTTGCCTCGGCAACCGCCAGCAATGGGGGACGCGCGCTTGTATTGTTCTTATCAGGGTACTTATCAGGGTGCATCATATTGTCCAGATTTACCACCTGATTTATGCGTCAGGCGAATATCGGTAATCTGCATGGCGCGATCGACTGATTTACACATGTCATAAACCGTTAGCGCGGCCACATTCACCGCTGTCAATGCTTCCATTTCGACACCTGTCTGGCCAGACAGGTGGCAGGTAGCGGTAATCTCTATCCTGTTACGGTCGTGGTTTAGCGTCAGGTCAACTGCAACATGATCCAGCCCAAGCGGGTGACATAACGGGATCAGATTGGCTGTCTGCTTGGCACCCATAATACCGGCAAGCTGGGCAATGCCAATCACATCGCCTTTTTTGGCAGTGCCATCTGCAATCATGCTCAGGGTTTCGGGCTGCATCACAACACAGCCTTTAGCAACAGCCATCCGTGTTGTTGCTGGTTTGTCACCAACATCAACCATATGCGGTGTCCCTTTTTCGTCAAAATGGGTGAATTTTGACATATCAACCTCGTTTCATATGGT